>JBFHXN010000585.1:0-1970 GCA_041598955.1 Desulfuromonadales bacterium
GCCGGCGCCGGCCTGATGGTCATCGGCAGCGCCAAAGGGCTGGCTGCCAAAAGCATGGGGGAGAAGGCCTTCATCGTCGTCTCCCTGATGGCCATCGGCAATGCCGCGGGCCGGGTCATCGCCGGAGTGGTTTCCGACAAGGTCGGCCGCGCCAAGACCCTGGCCTTCATGCTCGCCTTCCAGGCCGTGCTGATGTTCTCCGCAGCCACCGTGCTCAAGGCCGGCAACCCCGTCCTGGTCACCCTGCTCGTCTGCTTCATCGTCTTCAACTACGGCACCAACCTGGCCCTCTTCCCGAGCTTCGCAAAGGATTACTACGGCACCAAGAACTACGGCCTGAACTACGGCATCCTCTTCTCGGCCTGGGGGGTCGGCGGTTTCGTCCTCTCCCGGGTGGCCGAAATGCTCAAGGCCGCCACCGGCAGCTTCACCACCTCCTTCATCGCCGCGGGGGTCATGCTCACCGCCGGGGCCCTGATGACCCTCTCCCTGAGCCCCCGCAGGGCTCCGGCCGCAGTCACCGAGAAGGTTGTTGCCGAAGAGGAGTACGAGGAGGAGGATCTGGTCGTCGACTAGAACCTCTCCGGCTCCACCATACCGATCGACCCGATCAACAAGGAAGGCCCCGCTCCGGCGGGGCCTTCCTTGTTGACAGGCGGTTTTTCGAGGCGACCCCAAAACCTTCAGCCGCAAGGCGCCAGAAAGGCCTGGCGAAAGCTGCATCGAAGCGACGAGGTCAGGGGGAACGAAGCAGATGGGGGTTTTCAGCAGCCCCCAGAAGGCCCCGAAGATCTTCGGAGAAGGGGGACACAAGGAACTCGATAGACATCAGGGGGAAACATGCGACGTGAATGCCAGGGGACAAGGGGGACTCAAAGGTTCCTGATGTCCCCTCGGTCCCTGAGGTCCCTGATGATCCGAGAAACGCAAAGGCCGCCTTCGGGGGAAGGCGGCCTTCTTCTCACGTTGATGAAATGAGGTGATTTAGGGAACCGAAGTCGCGTAGTAGAGGTCAGAAACCTTCAACCGGTGCAAGGCATCGCTGTAGGAGACGTCGACGGGCTTCATCATGAAGACCGCCATCACGCTCAGCACGCTCAGGGCTGCCGCCCAGTTGAGCCAGGACCAGCTCATGTCCGCAGCTACCGGCCGGACCGCCACGGCGTTCCTGGAGCGGAGCTTGCGGGCCGCCTTCTTCATGATCCTTCCAGAGGTAAGGAAAATCACGGCGGAGATCACGAACTGGGGCATCATATTGACGGACAGGAGCCCCATGGTCATCATGGCGCCGTAGAAGGCCATGGAGAAAAGTCCCAGGGCCGTCATGTAATGGCTGAGTCTTGCGTTCACTCCCGCTCTCCCTTCCCCACCCATCTCAGGGGACACTTCGTTTGCAGAACCTTCGCCCCCAGCCGTGGAACTGAAGCCTCCCGGAAGAAAAACAGCCACCCTGGCAAGCAGTTATAAAACTAACCGCTGTTCTAAAATAAGTCAAGCTTAAAGACTTGACCGGCCCCCTCGCCGACCGCCATGGACAATCCCGGCGCGATGCATTAAGTTGAAGCGGCAATCTCAGCCCCCTCAGGAGCCAACAGCCATGACCGACACCCTCAACCTCACCGAGTTCAGTCGTCTGGTCGCAGCGGGCACTCCGCTGCTCTTCATCACGACCGGCAACGAGGCCCGCACCGAGACCCTCGTGCGCCGGGCGGCCCAGCAGGGGATCAAGGGGATGCCCACCCCCCGGAATTGGTCCTGCACCTCGGGTTTCGCAGGGGCGGAGGGGACAGGGGAGCCGCTGGCGGCCCTGCAATGGGCCATCGCCCAGGAGGGACCGGGCATCTTCATCTTCCGCGACATCCCCTGGTTCTGGAGCAACAACCCTCTCCTTCAGAGACTGCTCAAGGATTTCGCCGTCTCCCGCCGTGCGGCCGGGAAGTCCTTCGTTTTCCTCGGCGCCGAGGCGGAGC
>JBFHXN010000586.1:0-1959 GCA_041598955.1 Desulfuromonadales bacterium
GGTGGCACCGAGTTTGCCCTGGCCTGCACAAGTCGCGTCGCAGACGACTCCGCCACCATCGGACTACCGGAAACACGGCTGGGAATCCTCCCCGGCTTCGGGGGAACCCAGCGACTTCCCCGCCTCATCCCCCTCGAGCATGCCCTGGGGATCATCCTTGCAGGTCGCACCCTCAAAGCGCCAGAAGCCCTGAATGTCGGCCTCATCGACAAACTAGCTCCCCGGGAAGAACTCGAAGAACAGGCCGTCGCCATGGCCCACTCCATCGTTGCAGACCCTTCGCGCCTGCCGGCAGAGCGACGGGCACGCAAACGATCGGTCAGGACCATGCTTCTGGAGGGTAACCCGCTGGGGAGAGCACTACTTTTCCGCGGAGCCCTCAAACGACTGCTGCGCAAAACAGGTGGACACTACCCTGCCCCGCCGAGAGCGCTCGAAACGGTCAGGCGAACCTTTCACATGCCGATAGAGCAAGGGATGGAGATCGAGGCGGTGGCCCTGGGGGACCTCAGCGTCACTGCTGAATGCAAAAACCTCCTCCATGTCTTCTTTCTTGGACAGAAGGCCAAGAAGGGGGCGCCCGTCGAAGCACCGGCCAGGCCTGTCAATCGGGCCGCCGTGCTGGGCGGCGGGGCCATGGGGAGCGGCATCGCCTGGCTTCTGGCTGACCGGGGGATCCCGGTACTGCTTCGGGAAGTGGACCAGAAGAGGCTTGACGGGGCGCTCGAGAGAATTAACGGGATTTTCAGCAAAAGGAGGAACGGCGATGCTCCCGGGAAAATGGAACGGGTTGAAGGGATCACAAGGCTGGAAGCAGACAAGTTCAACGGCTGCGACCTCGTCATTGAGGCCGTCGTGGAAAGGATGGAGGTCAAGCAGCAGGTTCTTCAGGAGATCGAACCGCTTCTCGGCCCAGACACCATTTTCGCAACCAACACCTCAGCCCTCTCCGTCAGCGACCTGCAACACGCCTCCGGAAGGCCCAGGAATGTAGCAGGACTCCATTTTTTCAACCCCGTCCACCGCATGCCCCTGGTGGAGATTATCCGGGGGGAGCAGACCTCGGACGATGCACTGGCGACCCTTTTCGCAACGGCCCTGAGACTGGGGAAAACCCCGATCATCGTGGCGGACCGTCCCGGTTTTCTGGTCAACCGGCTCCTGGTCGCGTATCTCAACGAGGCCTGCCTCATGGCTTCAGAGGGAGTGGAATGGAGATCGATTGAAAGCACCATGGAGCAGTTCGGGCTTCCCATGGGCCCTTTCCGCCTTATCGACGAAGTGGGGATAGATATCGCAGCAGAGGTCGGTGCGACTCTCGCACGAGCGTTCCCCTACCTCGAAGAGAGCGCTCTTCTGACGACCGCTTATCTCAACGGGTTGAGCGGGCGGAAAGAAGGTAAAGGTTTCTACCTCTATACCGACGGGCATCCCCCACGACCCAACCCCGCAGCGGCAGACCTGCTCGGACTCTCCGGAACAAGGGAAGCGACCGGGAAGGATTTGCGGCGCCTGCTCCTGATGATGGTGAACGAAGCGGCCCGTTGTCTCGACGAGGGGGTTGTTTCCGCCGCATCGGATATCGACACCGGCATGATTTTCGGGACGGGGTTTCCGCCTTTTCTCGGCGGGCTTTGCCGGTGGTCCGACAATGAGGGGGTGGAAAAGGTGACTGCGGAGCTCAAAACCCTCGCCAACGAAAAGGGTGAAAGATTTTTGCCTGCCCAGCGTCTGAGCTCTGGAATCCCTTTTTACACAGAGGAGTCTGAGACGGCGAGGGGAGTACAAGGGGAGTGAACAGAAAGGGCCGGGAGAGTCTCCCGGCCCTTTGGTTTGTGACTTTTCCGCAGAGGAAAAGAGGCACTACCCGAGGAAGAGATTGTGGTTGCGTGCACGGTTGCTCAAAATGGTCGGGTCGAGAACCTCTCCGCAGGCACAGCACTTCCAGGCGTCGAAGGA
>JBFHXN010000587.1:0-1951 GCA_041598955.1 Desulfuromonadales bacterium
GCTGCGCATCGAATCTTCTACTCTGAACATCAGTCCACCCGCCACCCTGCGCTGGTACCGTGACGTGGAAGACAATTCAGTTGCTATCGCCACCTTCGATTCCCTTGCCACCCAACTGGTCATTGAGAGCGAAATCATCATTCAGCATTTTAACGAGGCACCGCTCGATTTTTTGGTGGCCGAATATGCAACGGACTATCCCTTTGCTTATAGAGAAGAGGACTGGGCTGTGCTTTCGGCCTACACGAATATGGGCGACCCCGCGGCCCGTGGCCTGTTGGGTGAACATATTGCGAACTTTTGGCGACCAGGAGAGCGGCTTCAGACATACACCCTGTTGGAGCGTCTCTGCGGCCACATTCACAAGACGCTGTCGTATCAACTCCGGGAGGAGCCCGGGGTTCAAACCGTGGGTGAGACCCTGGCGCTGGGTTCCGGCTCCTGTCGCGACGCCGCGTATCTGTTCATGGAAGCGGCGCGGAGCCTCGGTTTAGCCTCCCGTTTCGTGAGCGGTTACCTTTACGCCCAACCCTCTGCGACCAATTTTGGCTCCACCCACGCCTGGGCCGAAGTCTTCCTGCCGGGAGCGGGATGGAAGGGGTTCGACCCGACCATCGGAGAAATCGTCGGAACCAATCACATTGCCGTTGCAGTGGCAAGGCTCCCCGAGTCGGTGCCGCCCGTTGCCGGCTCCTTCGTCGGGCCGCCCGGAGCGAACATGGATGTGGGTGTATGGGTGACCGAGTTGACGTGAGGATCGCCACCGGGGGGCCGGGCCTGGGCCTGGCGGCTCCATCATGGGGGGGCCTGTGATGGATCGTGCATGGCAAATGCGGGCTCAATGAACCCATCGAACGTCCAGCCCATGACATTCCGAAACAATACTCCCGCCTTTATCTGGGCCTTTACCGCTGTTTTTCTCCTGTTTCTGTCAGCGATGACCTTTTTGGTGCTCCGGGACGGTGCGCCATCCGGCCATTCCCTTTCGTTTACGGTCGCTGTCCTTCTGTTTTTCTGGACCGGTGGCCTGGGTCTTCTGGCCTACGCCTCGGCGAAGCCCTGCTCCCGGGTCACCCTTCAACCCGATGGAGAGGTGCTGTTTGCCCTGCGATATCCCTTCCGGTCGGTCGGGCGCAGGGTGAAAGCTCATGACCTCACCCCCGCCAGGGTGGTCGAATCGCAAGACGATGAGGGCCTCCCCTATTTTTATGCCCGGGTTGTTCTGAAAGACGGCTCCGCCATGGATCTCTCCGAGGGGCATTCGAGGGAGCGCTGCGAAGAAACATGCCGACGCTTT
Source organism: Desulfuromonadales bacterium (assembly GCA_041598955.1). Classification (GTDB taxonomy): domain Bacteria; phylum Desulfobacterota; class Desulfuromonadia; order Desulfuromonadales; family JBFHXN01; genus JBFHXN01. The sequence goes on from JBFHXN010000587.1 coordinate 1,298, forward strand.
AACGAAAGGATGCCGGCTCCTGCGCCCCCAGGCGGTGCCCCCACCGAGGGAAGGGAACCCTGATGCTCCTGCGGGTGTTCAGGGCGGTCGCCCTTCTGCCGGGGACGGCACTTGTCGTCGTCCCCGGGGTCATCCTGTGGGTCTTCCGAAACACCCCTCTCGCGGGGCGCCCCTCTCCCCCCCTCGGCCCCCTGTTCTGGGCGGGGCTTCTCCTCATCCTGGCCGGCCTCTTCCTGATCATCTGGACCGTCTCCCTCTTCGCCCGCGTGGGGCGGGGAACCCTCGCCCCCTGGGAGCCGCCCGGGCGCCTGGTGGTGCGGGGTCCCTATCGCCACGTGCGCAACCCGATGATTTCGGGAGTTCTGGCGGCGCTGCTGGGAGAGGCGGTCCTGTTCCAATCCTGGCCGCTACTGGGGTGGTTCCTGCTCTTTTTCGCGGCCAACGCCCTCTACATCCCCCTTTTTGAAGAACCGGGCCTCCAGCGGCGCTTCGGCGGCGACTACCTGGCCTACAAGAGGCATGTCCCCCGCTGGGTTCCACGGCTTCGCCCCTGGGATATTCCTTCCGGCCGGTCCGAAAGAGGTCCAAGGCCCCCCTCCCTCTGAAAAATACCCCATCCCTTCGGATTGAAATCAAACCGGATCGCCCTACCCA
>JBFHXN010000588.1:0-1949 GCA_041598955.1 Desulfuromonadales bacterium
AAAGCCTCCTGAGATCGAGGAGAAGACCCCTGCCGCCTCCGGTGTTCCGGAGGATGAGGCTGCCGAAGGGGGACTGCTCAAAATCACCCTCGACCTCTCCCCCCAGGCGGCCGCTCCGGCGGCGCGCGCCTTCCTGATTTTCCGGGAAATGGAGCGGCTCGGTACCCTCGTCGAGCGATCCCCCTCAGCGGCCCAGATCGCAGCCGGTGCCCCGGTGCGGCGTCTCCAGGCCCAGTTGCGAACATCTCAGGAGCCAGGGCAGATCGAAGAAGCCCTTTCATCGATTGCCGACGTGGCGCGGGTGGAAGTCGTCTCCCCCAGAAAGGCCGCGTCAGCCGCGGCTTCGGCCCGCAAGGAGGATACGGGCAGGACCGTGCGGGTGCGCACCGAGCTTCTCGACCAGTTCATCAACCTCACCGGAGAGCTTCTCACCAACCGCTACATGCTTCAGGCGGCCTCCAAGGAGCAGCGCTGGCGGGATGTCCGGGAAGGGATCGGACAACTGGCCAGGCTCATCACAGACCTGCACCATCATGTGCTGCAGGTCCGCATGCTTCCCCTGGAGAGCATCACCGGGCGTCTCCCCCGGCTGGTCCGCGACCTCGCCCGCAAGACGGGCAAGGAGGTCACCCTGAGGCTCGAGGGGGAAGAGATCGAGCTCGACCGGGCGATCCTCGAGGAGCTGGCCGATCCCCTGGTGCACATGGTGCGCAACGCCGTCGACCACGGCATCGACAAAAAGGGGGTGGTGACGGTCCGGGCCTGGCGGGAGAAGGATCTGGTGCTCCTCTCCGTGGCCGATGACGGCTGGGGGATGGATCCCGAGAAGATCAGGCAGAAGGCAGCCGAACGGGGATTGATCACCCAGACCCAGGCGCGGGCCATGCGGGATCGTGACGCCTTGCAGCTGGTCTGCATCCCCGGCTTCTCCACCGCCGCCCAGGTGACCGAGACATCGGGCCGGGGCGTCGGTATGGATGTGGTCAAGACCGCCGTGGAGAGCCTCGGCGGCATCCTGCAGATCGAATCGGAAAAGGGGGCCGGAACCCGCATTCTGCTCAAGCTTCCCCTGTCGGTGGCCATCATCCAGGTGCTGCTGGTGGAGGCCGAAGGGCGGCAGCTCGGTCTCCCCATCACCCGTGTCTTTCGCACCCTGGAGGTCCCCCGCCAGGAGGTGCGCTCCTCGGGCAAGCAGCTGGTCATCCGTTTCGAGGAGGAACTGGTTCCCCTGCTCTCCCTGCGCAAGGTCCTGGGGCTCTCCCCCCAACCCCGCATCGGGTCGCTGCCGGTGGTGGTCACGGAGGTTCGAGGTCGCAAGGTGGGGCTGGTCGTCGACCGGCTGATCGGCCAGAGGGAGGCCTTCGTCAAGGCCCTCGCTTTCCCCCTCGACCGGCTCTCGGGTCTGAGCGGGGCGACCTTCCTCGGCGACGGCAGCATCGTCTTCATCATCGACCCCCAGGGGCTGCTCGAGGGAAGGAGCCTCCAGGGCTCCCCCCGCCCGTCAGTGGAGGCCTCATGAGCTTCCGCCATCTGACGGAGGGACAGCTCGACGCCCTTAAGGAAATCAGCAACATCGGTATGGGGCACGCGGCCACGGCTCTGTCCCAGCTGATCGGCGAGACCGTTCTCATCCGGGTCCCCCAGGTGACGGTGACCGAGGTCTCCCAGGTGCCCGATATCCTGGGCGGGGCGGAGCGGGTGGTGGTGGGGATCACCCTCAAGGTGCTCGGAGACGCCCGGGGAGCCATCCTGCTGATCTTCCCCAAGGAGAGCGCCGAGGAGCTGATCCACCGGCTGCTGCGCCGCGGGCCGACGGGGGAGGGTTTCGACGAGATGGAGGTCTCCACTCTCAAGGAGGTGGGGAACATCCTCGCCTCGGCCTACCTCAGTGCCCTCGGGAGCCTGCTGCACACGACCCTCATCCCCTCCGTCCCCCTGATCGCCTTCGA
>JBFHXN010000589.1:0-1949 GCA_041598955.1 Desulfuromonadales bacterium
GTGCTGGGCCAGGGCATCCTCCCCAGCCAGAAACTCCACCCTGAAGGCCCCGCCGAAGAGCTCAATGATCTCGGAGGGGGGAACGGCGAAGGGAGGGCCCTCCGTCTCGGCCTGATCGTAATCGTAGCTCACCAGCAGGACCCGCCCGCCAGTGGGGACCAGGGCGGCGAGGTGGGCGGCGTAGCGCCGGCGCAGGGACGGGGGGAGGGCCACCAGGGAGGCCCGGTCGTAGACGGCCCGGACCCCGGCGAGATCCCCAGCACCCAGCTCGAAGAGATCCCCGCAGAGCAGGGTGATCCCCCGAGCCGAAAAACGCTCGAAGGACCCCGCCCGTTCCTCCCCGGCCGAAAGTCCGTTCTCCTCGAGAAAGGCCCGCACCGCCAGAGGGCTCAGTTCGACCCCCAGCACCTCGAGCTGCTTCCCGCGCAGCCAGAGCATGTCGAGACTCTTGCCACAGAGGGGGACGAAAATCCTCCCCCCCGGCGCCAACCCCAGTCGCTCGAAGAATCGTGGGAGGAAGGGATGGACCTCCGAGCGGTGGAAACCGATATCACCCCTCTTCCAGCTCCCTTCCCAGAATTCCTTTTCCATGAAAGCCCCATTCAAGGATCGAATTGGTCCGGATGCCGATGCTATACTTCGGGCTCGAACAGCCTACGGCACAACGAACGCGGGAGAATAACCGATGGGAACCCTCAAGGGCAAGACCCTCTTCATCACCGGCGCCAGCCGGGGCATCGGCAAGGCCATCGCCCTACGGGCGGCGGCCGACGGCGCCAACATCGTCATCGCCGCCAAGTCGGTGCGCTCCCGGGAGAGGCTTCCGGGCACCATCCACACGGCGGCCGAGGAGATCGAAGGGGCCGGCGGCAAGGCCCTGGCCGTCCAGACCGACATCCGGGAGGAGGATCAGGTCCGGCGGGCCGTCGAGGCGGCGGTGACGGCCTTCGGCGGCATCGACATCCTGGTCTGCAACGCCAGCGCCATCAACCTGACCGGCACCCTCGAGACCCCCCTCAAGCGCTTCGACCTCATGTTCTCCGTCAACGTGCGGGGCACCTTCGCCTGCGCCCAGGCCTGCCTCCCCCACCTGCTGAAGGCCCCCAACCCGCACATCCTGACCCTCTCCCCTCCCCTCAACATGAACCCGCGCTGGTTCCGCGACCATGTCGCCTACACCATGTCCAAGTACGGCATGAGCATGTGCGTGCTCGGCATGGCCGAGGAGTTCCGGCAGGGGGGTGTGGCGGTCAACGCCCTGTGGCCCCGCACCGTCATCGCCACGGCGGCCCTGGCGATGCTCGGCGGACGGGTGGCCCCCGGTCAGTGCCGCCGCCCGGAGATCCTGGCCGACGCGGCCCACGCCATCCTCACCCGGGAGAGCAGTCGCTGCAGCGGCAACTTCTTCATCGACGAGGAGGTGCTGGCCGAGGAGGGGATCACTGACCTGGAGCCCTACGCCGTCCAGCCGGGGAGCCCCCTTTTCCCCGATCTCTTTCTGGATGACGAGGATCGCTGACCTGCTGCTGCTCTGGGGCGGGTCGGGTTACTCCCATGAAGGAATCGTGCCCCTGCCGAGGGTGCGGGGCTAGAGCAGCCCGTAGATGAGGGGAAGGGTCCCGAAGGAGAAAATAATCCCCAGTCCGACCAGGGCCACCGCCAGCTCCGCCTCCATCCCCGCCGCCACCGCCAGTGCCCCGGCGGTCACCATGGGGGGCATGGCCGCTTCGAAGACGGTCACGTCGACGGCCAGCCCGTGAAGGCCCATCAGGCGGCAGGCCAGCAGGGCGACCAGGGGAGCCAAAAGGAGTTTGACTCCGAGGCCAAAACTCAGGGGGCCGACCACGTGGGGACGCAGCCGCCAGCGCAACTGCAGGCCGATGGCGGTCATCACCAGGGGGGTGAGGGTGGCGGCCACGGACTGCAGTCCCGAGACCACCGGAGCGGGA
>JBFHXN010000590.1:0-1949 GCA_041598955.1 Desulfuromonadales bacterium
CCGAGGCCGAAGCGCTGCCCCACCCGGAAGACGCAGGAGAGGGCCTTGCGGGCATCCTCCGTGGCGTCGTAGCGCTCCGGGGGGGAGAGGCAGATGTCGCAGTTGCCGCAGTCCTCCCCCAGAGTCTCGCCGAAGTAGCCGAGCAGGGCACGGCGACGGCAGGTCAGGGGCTCGGCGAAGCCGGTCATGGCCGAGAGCTTGTGCAGCTCGATGCGCCGCTGCTCGGGGTTGCCCCCCTTCTCGATGAGCCCCCGGGCCACGGCCACGTCCCCCCAGCCGAAGAGGAGCAGCGCCTCGGCGGGGAGCCCGTCGCGGCCCGAGCGCCCCGTCTCCTGGTAGTAGCTCTCGATGTTCTTCGGCAGGTCGTAGTGGACGACGAAGCGCACGTTGGGCTTGTCGATCCCCATGCCGAAGGCGACGGTGGCCACCACCACCCGCAGATCGTCCCGGGAGAAGGCATCCTGCACACGTCTGCGCTCGGCGTCGGCGAGGCCGGCGTGGTAGGGGGCCGCCTCGATCCCCTGCTCCCGCAGGCGCTCCGCCACCTCCTCTGTCCGCTTCCGGGAGAGGGCATAGACGATGCCGGCCTCGTCGGGCCGGCCGGAGAGAAAGTCGAGGAGCTGGTTCAGGGGCTTGTGCTTGTCGACCACCGTGTAGCGGATGTTGGGGCGGTCGAACCCCGCCACGTGCACCGCCGCCCGGCGCAGGTCGAGACGCTCGAGGATGTCGAGACGGGTCTGGGGATCGGCGGTGGCGGTCAGGGCGATCAGCGGCACCCCCGGAAAGAGAGAGCGCAGGCGGCCGAGCTGCAGGTACTCGGGGCGGAAATCGTGCCCCCACTGGGAGACGCAGTGGGCCTCGTCGATGGCGAAAAGAGCCAGGGGGACCTCCCGGAGCCGCTCCAGGAACCCCTCGCTCATCAGCCTCTCCGGGGCGATGTAGAGCAGGTCGAGCTCTCCGCCGTGCAGGTCGGCGAGTACCCGCCGGGCCTCGGCGGCCCCGAGGCTCGAATTGTAGCAGGCGGCCCGCACCCCGTTGGCGAGCAGGGCGTCGACCTGGTCCTTCATCAGGGCGATGAGGGGGGAGACGACCACCGCCGTGCCTGGGCGGTGGAGTGCCGGGACCTGGTAGCAGAGGGATTTGCCCCCTCCCGTCGGCATCAGGACGAAGACATCCTGGCCGCCGATGACCGATTCGATGATCTCCTGCTGCCGGGGGCGGAATTCCCGAAATCCAAAGACGTTGCGCAGGGTGTCGAGGGGGGTGTTGGGCATGGGGGGATGGCCTTGAGCTGTGGTGGGAAGGGAGTCGGGGGAGGGGTCACCTATACCATGGGGAGAGGGATGAGGGCAACGGAGCCGACGGGCTTTTTCCGGCCATTCTCCAATATTGTTGGCGGTGTCTTGATTTGAAGGGAAGGTCCAGCGTCAACTTCGCCGGTCCCGGCCGGCAGCCGGGTTACTTTTCCTGTTCGGCCAGGAAAAGTAACCAAAAGGAGGCCGTTTTTGGCGCTGCGCCGGCATTACTGTTGCGAAGGGGCGGTGGCCGGCAGGGGTCGACTCGTTTCGGATCGACCGGCTCGTCTCCGTCCGTCCCTCGGTACCACCAGGCGTGGGGTGAGGGCTTGCTGCCAGGCTCTCACAAGGACCGGCTGTGGGTGGGTTTTAAAAACCAACAACCCTTCTTTTATCTCAGAGAGCCAGCGCCGGTGTGAAACGGGACGGGCCGGTTCAGGTGCCAATTTTAACCGGCAACAGTAATGCCCCCCGCAGGGGAGAAGGCACTTTTTGCTTACTTTTTGTTGCCGCCTGGACAAAAAGTAAGGCGTCCGGCGGGACGCGACCCGCCGGTTTTGACCTTCTCCGGCACCCGAGCGAACGTTGCCCCTGGAACAGGCCTTGTTGATTTGGAATGAGGGGGGCGCAGCAGACTCCCCCCCATCAGCCTTC
>JBFHXN010000591.1:0-1946 GCA_041598955.1 Desulfuromonadales bacterium
CCCTTCTCAGCGACGATCCGAACGTCAACGGCCCGGACGATCCCGCCCTTTCCGGGGACGAGGACCCCACCGAGACGCTGATCGCCTCGGCTCCGGCCTTCGAGGTCTGGAAGAGCTCCACCGTGCTCTCGGGGGGCGCCCTGATGGCGGGGGGGACCCTCCGCTACACCCTCACCGTCCGCAATGTCGGCACGGAGGACGCGGTGAATGCGACCCTGCGGGACTTCATCCCCGCCAATACCCTCTATCTGGCGGGGAGCACCCGGATCAACGGCAACCCCGTGCCCGACCCCTCCCCCGGGGTCAGCCCCCTGCAGTCGGGGATGCGCCTGAACGCGCCGGAAAATACCACGGCCGGGTATCTGAGGGCCGATGCGACCCCCGGCGCGACCAACCTGGCCACGGTGACCTTCGACGTGGTGGTCGACCCGACCGCCATGAACGGACTGATCATCGAGAACCAGGGCTTCTTGAACGCCTCGGGCGCCGGCAGCGGAGTCCGGCCCCAGGAGCCCTCCGATGATCCGGCCACCCCGGTCCTCGACGACCCGACCCGCAACGTCGTGGGGAACCTCCCCCTCCTCGGCGCCCGCAAGACCGTGCAGCTCCAGCAGGACTTGGGCTCTCCCGGGATCGTCGATCCGGGGGACGTGCTGCGCTACACCATCGTCGTCAGCAACTTCGGCGCGATCCCGGCCACGGGGGTGGTGCTGACCGACCCCCTCCCCGCCAACACCACCTACCTGGCCGATTCCCTGCGCCTCAACGGATCGGCCCTGGGGCCCGACGGCGGCCTCTTCCCCCTCGCCGCTGGCCTCGCGCTGACCTCTTCGGACAATCCGGGCGCCGGGATCCTGTCGGCCGGCTCCAGCGCCCTGGTCACCTTCGACCTGCGGGTCGATGCCGGAACGGCGACGGGGACCCTGATCAGCAACCAGGCCATCGTGACCTCCGGCGAGCTGCCCCCGGAGCCGACCGATGCCGACGGCCTGCCGGCCAACGGCCTCCAGCCGACGGTGGTGGTCGTCGGCGACGCGCAGATCCTCTCGGTGACCAAGGAAGTGCTGGTCGTCGGCGGGGGGAGCGCCGTCGCCGGCGGAGAGCTCGAGTATACGATCCGGGTGACCAACATCGGCAGCCTCCCCGCCACGGCCGTGGTGGTGACCGACGACCTGGCCTCCCTGGCCGGCCAGGCGACCTATGTGGCCGGTTCGGGAACCCTGAACGGTTCGGCGGCCGGCGTGGACTATGGGGGAACACTGCTCACCGCCGACTACGCCACGGTCTACGGGGATCTCCCCCCCGGCGCCGTCGCCGTCCTCCGTTTCCGGGTCGGGATCGATTCCGCCCTGGCCATCGGGACGACGATGACCAACACCGGCGTCGTCCGGTGGAATACCCCGCCGCAGAGCGCCTCTGCCTCCGTCTCCCTCGACCTGGGGGGAACTCCCGGCAGCTCTGGCCTCAACGGCCGCGCCTGGCATGACGCCAACCTCAACAGGGTATTCGACGGCGGGGAACTCCCCCTGGCGGGTTGGTCGGTGGAGCTTTCCCGCGGCGGCCTGCGTATCGCCACGGTCCTCACCGATGGGGCCGGCACCTACCGGTTCGGCGGCCTGGTCCCCAACCAGGGGAGCCCGGAGCCCTACGAGCTGCGCTTCCGCGCACCGGGGGCGGGGCCCGCCACGGCCTCCCTCGGCCAGGGTGACTCCCCCTTCACCAACGGCCCGCAGCGCATCGGCGACATCACCGTCCCCTCGGGGGGGAACCTGCAGGGGCTGAACCTCCCCATCACCCCCAACGGGGCGGTCTACGATTCGGTTTCGCGGATCCCCGTGGGCGGCGCTCAGCTGGTGCTGCTCAATGGGGCCACCGGGTCGCCGCTGCCGAGCCGCTGCTTCGATGACCCGGCGCAGCAGAACCAGGTCACCACCGCGAGCGGCTTC
>JBFHXN010000592.1:0-1945 GCA_041598955.1 Desulfuromonadales bacterium
CGCCGTGGGGGAAATGACGGAGAAGAGCCTTCTGCGGGGGGATCTGCGAGAAGCCCTCGACGGGGTCTACGACCTGGAGCGGCTCAACTCCCGGGTGGCCATGGGCAACGCCAACGCCAAGGACCTGGTGGCGCTGCGGGCTTCCCTCGACCGGCTGCCGCCCCTTCTCGACCAGCTCGCTCAGGCGGAGAGTCCCCTGCTGGGCGGGCTGCGGGAAGCCATCGACCCCCTCACCGACCTGACCGACCTCCTCGGGCGGGCCATCGTCGACGACCCTCCCTTTGTCCTGCGGGAGGGGGGGCTGATCCGGGAGGGGTTCGATCCGGGCCTCGACGAGCTGCGGGGGATCAGCCGCGAAGGGAAGGGGTGGATCGCCCGGCTGGAGGCCGACGAGAAGGAGCGCACCGGCATCGGTTCCCTGAAGGTGCGCTTCAACAAGGTCTTCGGCTACTACATCGAGGTGACCCGCTCCCACCTGGCGCGGGTCCCCGAGGACTACGAGCGCCGCCAGACCCTGGCCAACGCCGAGCGCTACGTCACCCCGGCCCTCAAGGAGTACGAGAGCAAGGTTCTCGGCGCCGAGGAGCGCATGGTGACCATCGAATACGATCTCTTCCAGGAGGTGCGCCAGCAGGTGGCGGCCCAGGGGGAGCGCATCCAGGGGACCGCCGAGGCCCTGGCCACCCTCGATGTGCTCCTCTGCCTCGCCGATCTCGCCCACGACCGGGGGTATGTGCGACCGGTGGTCGACGGGGGGGAGGCCCTGGTGATCGAGGAGGGGCGGCACCCCGTCATCGAGGCCATGCGCCTGGGGGAGCGCTTCGTCCCCAACGACGTGACCCTCGACACGGCCGAGAACCAGCTGCTGATCATCACCGGCCCCAACATGGCGGGCAAATCGACCTTCATGCGCCAGGTGGCCCTCATCGTGCTGATGGCCCAGATGGGGAGCTTCGTCCCGGCCCGTTCGGCCCGCATCGGGGCCGTCGACCGCATCTTCACCCGGGTGGGGGCGAGCGACAGCCTCGCCCGGGGCCTCTCCACCTTCATGGTGGAGATGAACGAGACGGCGAGCATCCTGCGCCACGCGACCCCCAAGAGCCTCATCGTCCTCGACGAGATCGGCCGGGGGACCTCCACCTTCGACGGGGTGAGCATCGCCTGGGCCGTGGCCGAGTATCTCCACGACCATGCCCCGGTGGCGGCGAAAACCCTCTTCGCCACCCATTACCACGAGCTGACCGACCTCGCCCTGACCCGGGAGCGGGTGAAGAATTACAACGTGGCCGTCAAGGAGTGGAACGACCAGATCATCTTCCTGCGCCGTATCGTCCCAGGCGGGGCGAGCCATTCCTACGGCATCCAGGTGGCCCGCCTGGCGGGACTCCCCGAGGCGGTCATCGACCGGGCCCGGGAGGTGCTCAAGAACCTCGAGTCGGGGGAGTTCGAGAAGGGGGGCTCTCCGAGGCTGGCCCGGGGGCGGGGCGGTGCCTCGAAGGCAAAACAGGCACCGGTGCCCCAGCTTCCCCTCTTCGGGGGAGAGGGGGACGAACTGCGCCGGCGGCTCGGGGAGATCGACGTCTCTTTTCTGACCCCCCTGGAAGCACTCAACCTGCTCGATGAGCTGAAACGGATGGCCTAGACCGATGCGCGTATTGTGCGGATTGCTCCTGACGGCGCTCCTGCTGCCGGCCCTGGCCGGCCCGGCCGGAGCCGCCGACGCCGACAGGGCCTACGAGAAGGCCCGCAAGGCCTACTATGGCCTGGTCGACTCTCCGAAAAAACAGAAGTACCGCGACCAGTGGCTCCGCGTCAGGGACCTTTTCCTGGCCGTTCCCAAGGCCGATCCGGCCCATCCCCGCTCCGGGGACGCCCTCTATATGGCCGGCAAGGTCTCCCAGGGGCTCTACGGGATTTCCCGCCTGACGGCCGACGCGCAGGCCGC
>JBFHXN010000593.1:0-1933 GCA_041598955.1 Desulfuromonadales bacterium
ACCATCCCCGACTTGAAGACGACCCCTTCGGGGACCTTGGCCGAACGGGTCTTGGTCGCCCAGAGGATGAGTCCACCGAAGGCGAGCATCATCATCTGGATGATGGCGTCCATCTTGATCGCCTTCTCTCCCACCTGCAGGGTGCGCAGTTCGGGAACCATGGCGATCACCACGATGACGACCAGGGCCAGGAGAAAGAGCAGGACCGAATTGCGGGCCCCGACGGGAAGTTTCTCCCCCAGGGTGGTGGCGGTGGTGTTGCGGATCCGGTCCCCCCAGAGGGGGTCCTGAAGGCGGCGCTGGTACTCGGGGTCGTCCTTGAGCTCCACCCCGCGGCGCATGCTGTAGAGGACCATCCCCAGGGTGCCGAGGAAGGTCGCCGGGACGGTCACCGAGAGGATGGACAGGAGGGTGAGCCCCTCCATCACGCCGCCCAGCTGGGAGAGGTAGTAGACGACCGCGGCCGAAATGGGGCTCGCGGTGATTCCGAGCTGGGAAGCCACCGACGCCGCGGCCATGGGACGCTCGGGGCGGATGTCGTTTTTCAGGGCGACGTCGCCGATGATCGGCATGATGGTGTAGACGGCGTGGCCGGTGCCGAGCAGGAAGGTCATGGTGTAGGTCACCAGGGGGCCGAGGAGGGTGACCAGGCGGGGGCGGGAGCGGAGCAGGCGCTCGGCCACCTGGAGCATGTACTTGAGCCCGCCGGCCGCCTCGAGGATGGCGGCGCAGGTCACCACCGCCATGATGATCAGCATCACCTGGATGGGGGGGCTGGTGGGGGGCATCTTGAAAATGAAGACCTCCACGGCGAGACCGATTCCCGAGATCGCGCCGAGACCGATGCCGCCGTAGCGGCTGCCGAGATAGAGCATCAGGAGCAGAAAGAGGAACTGGATGTACAGCATGGGGCACTCTCCTTCGAGTCGTCTCTCCGCGGGGACCGGGCTCCGAGGAGAGTGAGGACGAATTGCGCCGGGCCTTTCCGGTCAAAAACAGGATAGGCCCGGCGTCTGGAGAGAGTAAATATTGCGATATTATTGAGTTTTTATTTCATTGTGCTTTTTGTGGCGATTCTGTTCACGAAGGGGGGGCAGGGAGCGACGCAGGGGAGGGTGCAGTGAAAAAGGGGGATGGGAGAGCTGGATCGAGAGGTGTCAGGCGGGCCTGGAGTAGCGCCGTTCGGGGCGGCCCACGGTGCCGTAAAGAAGCTCCGCTGCGAGAAACCCCTCGCCGACCAGGTGCTCGAGGTAGCGCCGGGCCGTGGAACGGCTGACGCCGACCTGCCCGGCGACCTCCTCGGCGCTGAGAGGGCCCGCCGTTGGCTCGTCGAAGATCTGGCGCACCTTGCGCAGGGTCAGGGAATCAATCCCCTTGGGCAGGCCCCCTTCCCCGGCCACGGGGGATGGGTGGGCGTGAAAGAGCTGGTCGACATCCCTCTGGTCGAGGATCCCTCCCTTACGCAGCCGCAGCAGATAGTCGCGATACTTCTGGAGGGCCTCCTGGAAGCGGGGGAAGAAGACCGGCTTGATGATGTAGTCGAAGACCCCTCCGCGCAGGGCCTCCTGCAGGGTGGCCATCTCCCGGGCGGCGGTGATGAGGATGACGTCGGTGGGTGCGGCCCCGGCCCGCAGCCGCCGCAGCAGCTCCATGCCGCTTCCCTCGGGGAAGAAGAGATCGAGGAGCACCAGGTCGGGGGCGAGCACCTCGGCCATCTCCCCGGCGTCGGCCAGGGCGTTGGCGATCCCCACCACCTCGAAGCCCTCGATCTTCTCCGTGAAGCGGCGATGGAGCTCCGAGATGCGCAGGTCGTCCTCGACGATGAGGACGCGGATCGGCTCCGGGCCTGTCATGGCTCCCCCCTTTCCTGCGGCGGTAAGTCCCCTCCCCTCGCCTTTTTGGGTATGATGACCGTGAAGAGGGCCCCCCCCAG
>JBFHXN010000594.1:0-1926 GCA_041598955.1 Desulfuromonadales bacterium
ATGGACGAGGCACGGGACCTGTTCGAGCAGATCAAGGCCAATTGCCGGCTCTCGAACAGGCACTATCTGAAAATGCAAAAAAGCTGGCTGGATATCGCCAGTGGTGAACTGAAGGCGACCACCTGAGGGAAACCATTTGCAACGAAACCTCGAACGGCTCAGAGCGAATTTTCTACGAGATCCCTGAGGGGGACTGGCACCTTTTGATGATCTGATGGGCTGTTGCGGGAGTGGGCTGCTTTGCTGACTTCGCAAAGTAGCTCGTCCCCGGTGGCTGGAAGTCCAGTGACCCTTGGCCGGTTCTTTTGACGGTCCAACAACCTTTTCCGGCGCAAGGGTCGGCTACGGAATTCATAGGCTGGAACAGACGAGGAGAGCAAACCAAAGGCCCGACCGGAGATCCGGTCGGGCCTTGTTGCTTGATGGGGAAGGCATAGGTGTGGTGGGCCTCAGGGCAGCGTCGGCCGATGTCCCCGCAGGTGGATGAACCAGTAGGCGAAGGCGACGAAGACGACCCCTCCGAGGATGTTGCCGAGGGTGACGGGGAGGAGGTTGCCGAGGAAGAAGTTTCCCCAGGTCAGCCCCGGGACGACGAGGCCTTTCTCTCCGGCGAGGAGCAGTCCCGTGGGGATGAAATACATGTTGGCCACCGAGTGCTCGAAGCCGCTGGCGACGAAGGCCATGATGGGGGCGTAGCAGGCGAGGATCTTGCCGGGGATGTCCCGGGCGGCGGTGGCCATGAAGACCGCCAGGCAGACGAGCCAGTTGCAGAGGATCCCCCGGATCAGGGCGACCTCGAAGGGGAGCTGGCATTTGGCCGAGGCGATGGCCACGGCGTGGTCGGCGAGGTTTCCCCCCTGCCAGAGCTGGGAGCGGAACATCAGCCAGGCGAAGAAGAGGGAGCCGGCGAGGTTCCCCAGGATCACCACCGCCCAGTTCTCCCAGAGCTTGCTCCAGGGGATCTCTCCGAGCAGGGCGGCCTTGGTCAGCAGGCTGTTGCCGGTGAAGAGCTCGGCCCCGCAGATGACCACCAGCATCAGCCCCAGGGAGAAGACGCTCCCTCCCAGAAAGCGGCTCATGCCGACGCCCAGGTGCGCGGCGGCATCCTGGGTGACCACCGTGGCGAGTTCGGCGCCGAAGGCGATGTAGAAGCCGGCCAGCAGGCTCAGCACAACCGTGCGGGCCAGGGACTGGGTGGTGACCCGCTTGCCGTTCTCGACGATGGTGCGGACCGTTTCGGCCGGGGTGAGGAAGCGCTTTTCCATGGGGGGATGTCCTGGGTTCAATCCCCCTTCCGGGGGAGGGGGAAAGGTTGGTCGGCCTGAGCGGGGGTCACCCCCACCCCGACCCTCCTCGAGGGGGAGGGTCGGGTCTGTGCACTCAGCGGGACAGGTACCCTGGCGGGAGCCGGTCCCTTTAGAGGCCGCATTCCTTGGCCACCTTCTCCCAGGCCGGGAGGCTGCGGTGGATGACGGAGGCGTCGATGCAGTAGGCGATGCGGAAGTAGCCGGGGGCGCCGAAGCCGGCCCCGGGGACGAGGAGGATGTTGTGCTTCTGGGCCAGGCGGACGAACTCGACGTCGTCGGGGAGAGGGGAGCGGGGGAAGAGGTAGAAGGCCCCCTTGGGCTTGACCATGGAGAAGCCCATGGCGGTCAGGTTGTCGTAGAGCAGGTCCCGCTTGGCCCGGTACTCCTCGGGATCGACGCTCTCCCCCTGGAGCTTGGCGACCAGGCGCTGCATCAGGGCCGGGGCGTTGACGAAGCCGAGGACCCGGTTGCAGAAGACGGCGCCGTCCATGAAGCGCCCTACCTGGTGCATGGAGGGGTTGGCGGCGAGGTAGCCGATGCGCTCTCCGGGCAGGGCGAGGTCCTTGGAGTGGGAGGTGACGATCACCGAGTTGCGCACGCACCCGAAGATGCTGGGGAC
>JBFHXN010000595.1:0-1922 GCA_041598955.1 Desulfuromonadales bacterium
CGAGACCTTCTCCAGGGCTCACCTGCTCAGCTTCCTCTGCATCTGGTGCGGGCTCGGACTCTATTCGGCCGATGCCCTCTGGCAGGGGCGCAAGGGGTGGGCCAGGGGGACGCAGGAGACGACGGGGCCGCCGGGCATGGGCCGATAGGTCAGTCTGGTCTGGCCAGAAAGAATAAGAACCGATAGGATGAGAGCATGTTCGATACCGACGCCTCCCGCCCGCTTCGCATCGCCCTGATCTCCCCCCGGGGCCCTCTCTACCGGCACCGTTCAGGGCTGCTGAAGAAGTCCCTGCGCTACGCCCCCCTCACCCTGACCACCCTGGCCGCCCTGATCCCGGCGGAGCTCGGCGCCGAGGTCCGCCTCATCGACGAGGGGATTGGCGAGGTCCCCTCCGACCTCCAGGCCGACCTGGTCGGCATCAGCGCCATCACCGGAACCGCCCCCCGGGCCTACGAACTGGCCGACGCCCTGCGGGCCCGGGGGATTCCCGTGGTGCTCGGCGGAGTCCACCCGACCCTGCTCCCCGAGGAGGCAGCCCTTCACGCCGATGCCGTGGTGACCGGTTACGCAGAAGGGAGCTGGCCCCGGCTGCTGAGGGATTTCGTCGCCGGGCGTATGAAGCCGCGCTACGCCCAGGAGGCTGATTTCTCCCTCGCCGGCCTCGTCCCCCCCCGGCGGGAGATGGTTTCGGCCCGGCGCTACGTGACGGCCCACACCATCGAGGCCACCCGGGGCTGCGTCCACCAGTGCGAGTTCTGCGTCGTCCCCACGGCCTGGAAGGGGCACTACCGTCGCCCCGTTGGCGAGGTGGTGGACGAGATCCGGAAGATGGGCCCGGGGCGCCTGCTCTTTCTCGATCTCGACCTCATCTCCCATCCCGACTACGCCCGGGAGCTCTTCACCGCCCTCATCCCCCTTCGGCGGCGCTGGGGGGGGCTCTCCACCCTCTCCATCGCCGGGGACGAGGAGCTGCTCGACCTGGCGGCGAAAAGCGGCTGCCGGGGGCTGCTCCTCGGCTTCGAATCCCTCAGCCCCCAGTCGCTGATGGAGACCCGCAAGGGGTTCAACCTGCGGGGGGACTACCACCAGGTGGTGCGCCGGCTCCATGAGAGGAAAATCGCCATCATGGGGTGCTTCGCCTTCGGCTTCGACCACGACACGGCCGACACCTTCGAGGAGACCGTCGACTTCGTGCTGGATGCGGGCATCGATCTGCCCCGCTTCGCCATTCTCACCCCCTTCCCGGCCACCCCCCTCTTCCGGCGCCTGGAGGGGGAGGGGCGAATCCTCACCCGGGACTGGAGCCTCTACGACGGCCAGCATGTCGTCTTCCGCCCCCGGGGGATGACCCCCGAGGAGCTGCTGCGAGGGACGGAAGGGGCCTGGAAGAGAGCCTACAGCTACGGCTCCATCGCCCGGCGCCTCGCCCGCTCCCGGGTCCGGCTGCCGGTCTCGGTGCCGGCCAACCTCGGTTACCGCTTCTACGCCTATCACCTCTCGCGCTTCTACACCTGCCGGGAGGCCCTGCCGTGAAACTGACCCTGATCCAGCCCTGCCTCGGCCGCCGCCCCGGCGAGCCCTACATCCGCAGCTGGCAGATGGAGCCCCTGGCCCCGGCGGCCCTGGCGGCGCGGACCCCCAGGGATGTGGAGGTCCGCTTCTACGACGACCGGATGGAGTCGATCCCCTTCGACGAGCCGACCGATCTGGCGGCCATCACCGTGGAGACCTACACCGCCCGCCGGGCCTACCAGATCGCCACGGAGTTCCGCAGGCGGGGGGTGCCGGTGGTGATGGGGGGCTTCCACGCCACGCTGCTCCCGGAAGAGGTGGCCCGCCATGCCGAGACGGTGGTGCTGGGGGAGGCCGAGGAGGTCTGGCCCCGGCTCATCGAGGATTTTCGCGGGGGGAGGATGGAG
>JBFHXN010000596.1:0-1920 GCA_041598955.1 Desulfuromonadales bacterium
CCCCACCGCCCCCTCAACGCCTCTCCCCTCCCCTCCCCGAGCTACGAGGACTTCTCCGTCGAAAACGACCGCGGCTACCGCTACGTGGTCCGCTCGGTGAGCTCTTCGGGAGCCCGGATCATCGAGAGCGAGGCCTCCGCCGAGGCCGAGGCGACACCCCGGGAAGGGCGCTGAGCTCCTTTGACATTCCCCAGGAGGTATGTTACGAATAACGGCCTATTTTCGCGGTAAAACATCTTTATATAGCTTTACGAGGAGGAAAACATGTTCAAAGGATCCATGGTCGCCATCGTGACCCCCTTCGACGGCCAGGGGCGTTTCGACGAAGAGGCCTACCGCCGCCTGATCGAATTTCAGATCGAAAACGGCACCGACGCCATCATCCCCTGCGGCACCACCGGGGAATCGGCCACCCTCGACTACAAGGAGCACGACCGCGTCATCCAGGTCTGCATCGACCAGGTCAAAAAGCGCGTCCCCGTCATCGCCGGAACCGGCTCCAACTCCACCGCCGAGGCCATCGAGCTCTCCCAGCACGCCAAGGAGATGGGGGCCGACGGGGTGCTGCTGGTCTCCCCCTACTACAACAAGCCCTCCCAGGAGGGGATCTACCAGCACTACAAGGCCATCGCCGAGGCCGTGGCCCTGCCCCAGGTGCTCTACAACGTCCCCGGGCGCACCGGCATGAACATGGAGGCGAAAACCACCATCCGCCTGGCCGAATTCAAGAACATCGTCGCCATCAAGGAGGCCTCGGGCAACCTGACCCAGGTGAGCGAGATCCTCGCCGAGGCCGAAGGGAAGATCGACATCCTCTCCGGGGACGACTTCCTCACCCTGCCGATGATGGCCTGCGGCGCCAAGGGGGTGATCTCCGTCACCGCCAACATCGCGCCCAAGCAGGTCAAGGCCCTGGTGGCCGCCGTCGGCAAGGGGAACTGGGAGGAGGCCAAGAAGCTCCACCTCGCCCTCCTCGACCTGCACAACGCCATGTTCATCGAGAGCAACCCGGTGCCCGTCAAGACCTCCCTGGGGCTGATGGGGAAGGCCCAAGCCCACGTCCGGCTCCCCCTGGTCGCCATGCAGCCGGCCACCCTGGAGAAGCTCAAGTCCGTGCTCAAGAAGCACAAACTCATCTAGCCTTTCGCTGTTCGTCTTTGATTTTCCGGGCCTTCGTCTCGAAGGCCCTTGAAAGCGAGCCATTTTTCGTCGAATCCAGGAAGGCAAGGGACGGGCAGCGCAGGCGTACAGCCGTACGTCGAGCACGCCCGGGCCGCCGCCTGACGCTGAGTCGGCGGAAAAGGGACGCTTTCAAAAGGAGCTCACACATGATCAAAGTTGCTGTCACCGGCGCCGCCGGCCGCATGGGCGGTCGCATCATCACCGCCATCCGGGAATCCTCCGAGGTCGAGCTCGCCGGCGCGCTGGAGCGCAAGGGGCACGGCCTGGTCGGGCAGGATGCCGGCTCCGTCGCGGGCTGCGGCGCCTCCGGCTTGAAGATCGTCGACTCGCTGGAGGAAGCCCTTGCGGGGGCCGACGTCCTCATCGACTTCACCTTCCCCGAAGTGACCCTGGCCAACCTCGAGGTCTGCGCCCGGCTCAAGAAGGGGATCGTCATCGGCTCCACCGGCTTCACCCCCGACCAGCGCCGCGAGGTGGAAAAGTTCGCCAAGAAGATCCCCGTGGTGCTCGCCCCCAACATGAGCGTGGGGGTCAACGCCTGCTTCAAGCTTCTCAAGGAGGCGGCCCGCATCCTCGGCGAAGGGTACGACGTGGAGATCGTCGAGCTGCACCACAACAAGAAAAAGGATTCCCCCTCCGGCACCGCCGTGCGCATGGGGGAGGTGGTGGCCGACGCCCTGGGGCGCGACTACTACAAGGTGGCCAACTTCCACCGCCAGGGGATGGTGGGGGAGCGCA
>JBFHXN010000597.1:0-1919 GCA_041598955.1 Desulfuromonadales bacterium
ATGTGGTTGCCGCCGCCGGTGCCGGTGTGGCGGCCGTCGAGCATGAACTTCTCGGTTCCAAGCCGGCTCAGGCGCGCTTCGCCGTAGAGGGTGGTGGTGTTCTCCACCAGCTCGCGCCAGGAGGCGGCCGGGTGGATATTGACCTCGATGACCCCCGGGTCGGGGGTGACAAAAAGCCGCTCCAGGCGGTAGTCCCTGGGGGGCTCATATCCTTCGAGGATCACCGGCATCGACAGCTCGGTCGCCGTCGCTTCGACGGCGGCGACCAGGTCGAGGTAGTGCTCGAGCATGGTCAGCGGCGCCATGAAGACGTGCAGGCGGCCCTCCCGGGCCTCGACGCAGAGGGCCGTGTGCGGCACCTTGACCAGGTCGGATTCCCGTCGGCCGTCGGCCACCGGCTCTTCGGGCAATGCCGCCGGCGCGGCCACCGTGGCCTCAAGGGTGCTGAACCGCTTGGCGACCTCGCCATGATAATCGCTCAGCACCGGCAGTTCGCCGAACTGGTCATGCTCCGCCTGTCTCTCGCGCTTCTCCGGCGCTTCCCAGGGGAGGGATTCAAGGGGGAGGCGCACCCCCATGGCCGAGCCGCCGGGGATGAGAAACATCCGGCCCCGGCGGAACTCCCAGGGGCCGCTGCGCCAGGCGCTCTTCTCGGAATCCCACTGCAGGGGCAGCGCATAGCCCGTCGGCGTTCCAAGCCCCTTGTCGAGGAGCTGGGCGAGGTAGCGGCGCTCGAGGGGGTCCTTGAGATCGGCCTTGAGGGGGTCGATATTCTCCGGCAGGGTCCCCTCCTTCCAGAGGTAGTAGAAGATGTCCTCGTAGCCGGGGACGATCCGCCCAGGGGCGATGCCGAGCCGCTGCGCCAGGCGGTCGGCGAACCGTGCGGCCTCTGCGTGGGTCATGCCGTAATCATCTGTCACCTCGGCCAGCAGGGCGGGGTCCTTCCAGACCGGGAGCCCGTCCTTGCGCCAGAAATAGCCGTAGGACCAGCGCGGCATCGGCTCGCCGGGGTACCATTTGCCCTGGCCGAAATGGAACAGACCACCCCCGCCGAAGACCGCCCCCAGACGCCGGAGCAGGGTGTTGGCCAGCTCCCGCTTGTCCGCTCCGTCGGCCTTGGTGTTCCACTCGGCTCCTTCCATGTCGTCGATGGAGACGAAGGTCGGCTCTCCCCCCATGGTCAGGCGGACGTCCCCTTGTTTCAGGTCGGCGTCGACCTGTTCGCCGAGGGCGTCGATCCTCAGCCACTGCTCGTCGCTGTAGGGTTTGGTGACCCGGGGGTCTTCGTGGATCCGCTCGACGGTGTTGGAGAACCCGAAGGTCACCTCGCACCGGTCGGTGGCTCCGGTGACGGGCGCCGCGCTCGAGGGATGGGGGGTGCAGGCCAGGGGGATGTGTCCTTCGCCGGCGAAGAGCCCCGAGGTCGGGTCGAGGCCGATCCACCCGGCGCCGGGAATGTAGACCTCGGCCCAGGCGTGCAGGTCGGTGAAGTCGGCCTCCGGCCCCGAGGGCCCGTCGAGGGATTTCTCGTCGGCGGTGAGCTGGATCAGGTACCCGGAGACGAAGCGCGCCGCCAGCCCCAGGTGCCGCAGGATCTGCACCAGAAGCCAGCCCGAATCCCGGCAGGAGCCGATGGCCCGCTCCAGGGTCTCCTCGCAGGTCTGGACCCCCGGCTCCATGCGGACCGAATAGTTGACCGTCTCCCGGACCCGGTGATTCAGGCTGACCAGGAAATCGACGGTCGGGGTCGCCGAACGGTCGATCTGCTTGAGCCAGGCGGTTAAGAGCGGTCCGCTCTCTTCGATTTCGAAATAGGGAGCCAGTTCCTTGCGCAGCTGGGGTTCGTAGACGAAAGGGATTTTCTCGGCCGATTCCTCGACGAAAAAATCGAAGGGATTGATGACGGTCATATCCGCCAC
>JBFHXN010000598.1:0-1914 GCA_041598955.1 Desulfuromonadales bacterium
CCGTTTTCCAAACGATATTCAAAACTAAGAGCATCAACGCAGGGACGCAGAGGACGCCGAGGAAATCGATCTGAGAAAGACGTCTTGTCCCTGGACCGCACCGTTCTTCTGCGTCTCCGCGTTAAAATCAGCCTTGATGGACTGTGGATCTTCTTATCCGGTACCAGTCCGTCCGTTTTTACCCCGGAGGGGGCGCCGCTGTAAAGGGGGAAGGCGTCAGGACCGGAAGCGCAGGGAGAGCTTGAGCGCCCAGGGGGTCATCAGGGTGGTGACGATGGCCATGATGACCACCGCCGAAAAGAGATGGGCCACCTCCGGCGGGGGAGGGTCCGGGAGGGAGAAGAGGCCGGCCCGCAGGGCGATGTCGGCCACGATGAGCTCCACCGCTCCACGGGCGTTCATGGCGCTGCCCACCGCCAGGGCCTCCCCGGGGGAAAATCCCATGGGGAGGGCACAGAGCCCGGCCCCCAGAACCTTGCCCAGGACGGCGGCCAGAATGAGGACCGCCACCAGCCCGGGGATGCTCGCCAGGGCACTCAGGTCGAGATGGAGGCCGATCGATGCGAAGAAGATCGGCGCCAGAAAACCGGTGGTGAGCCCCTTGGTCTTCTCGAGGACCGTCGCGTAAATCTTCTGGTTGATGGTTCGGCGGCCGAAGAAGAGTCCGGCGATGAAGGCGCCGAGGATGAAATGCATCCCGAGGGCTTCCGCAAGCAGGGCGTGGGCGAGGGCTCCCACCAGGATCATACTGAACTCGAACTCCTCCGCGTGCGCCTTCCTGACCCACTGGCCGACCAGGGGGAAGAGGTATCGCCCGGCAAGGGTGGTGAGCAGGAAGAAGAGGCAGACCTTGCCCCCGAGCCAGAGCAGACTCTGGAGGCCGGGGACGCTGCCGGTGCGGATGACGGCCGTGAGCACCGCGAGAAGGACCAGGCTGAAGACGTCGTCGATGATGGCGGCCGAGACGATGGTGCGCCCCACCCGGGAATCGAGCTTTCCCATGTCCATCAGGACCTTGATGGCCACCGGAACGGCCGTGATCCCCAGGGCCGTTCCGAGAAAGAGGCTCTGGGCCAGGTGGTATTCGGAGGGAGGGAGGATGACCCATCCGAACCCCAGGCCGAGACCGAAGGGGAGAACCATCCCCCCCAGGGCCACGAGAAGTGCGGCGCCGCTGGTCTTCACTAGGTCACGTGGCTGCAGCTCCATCCCCCCCAGGAGCATCAGGAAGAAGATTCCCAGGTCGGTGATGGCGAGAAAGACCTCGTTCCCCGGGAGCCCCGAAAGAACGGGAAAGGCGCCGGAGTAATGGTGCACGATCTGCCCGAGCAGGATCCCGGAGAGGAGCTCCCCGAGCAGGGCCGGCTGGCCGAAGCGCACGGCGATCTCCCCGAAGGTGCGGGTGACGATCAGCAGAACCAGCAGAATGTAGAGGATTTCCATCGGCCCTCCCCTTCCCTCCTCCCCTTCCTCGACGGCCAGGGAGGGGGATGCTCCGGGCGCTGCGGCAAGGAAGCGCCCCCTTCGGAAAGACTAGCCGACTGCACCGCCGGGGCAAGGGGTGGGCCAGACCATCTGCCGGGGGTGGCCCCGCCGCTCGCTGATGCCCCCCACTTCGTCCTTGAAATACAACTGCCGCGGCTTGAGGAGTGGGATCACGTCATGAAGCCCCGCTGCCGGGCTGTTTCCACTGGCCTGCGTCCCGGATCGTTTCATATTTTCGCCCCTTTATCCCCATAAGGGAGGTCAAAAACTGTAGCGAATCCCCATGCCGATAAAGTTGGACCCCACCCGGGGAGGGGCGATAAGACCATAAATCCCCGATCGATGGTGGATGCGGGTTATCAAGGCGACGGAGGGGGCCTTCTCGAGGCTCCACTCCAGTTCGTAGGAGTTGAAGTTCTGCAGACGATA
>JBFHXN010000599.1:0-1913 GCA_041598955.1 Desulfuromonadales bacterium
GGGGGTTGAAGCGGATGCCGAGCTCCGCCGCCTGGTCCCGCAGGGGGGAGCCCAGCAGGAGCTTGACCGGTTCGACCTGCAGGTGGTGGGGGGAGAGGGCCGCCACCCGGTCGAGGGAGCCGAGGAAGCCGGAGTATCCTTCGCCGGGAAGCCCCGCGATGAGATCGAGGTGGAGATGGATGTTGCCTGCGGCCCGCAGGCGCTTCACGTTCTCCTCCAGGCGCTCCAGGGAGGCGCGGCGCCCCACGGCGGCGAGGGCGGCCGGGAGAGTCGACTGGACGCCGATCTCGAACTGGAACATCCCCTCGGGCACCTCTTCGAGCAGGGCCAGGGAGGCCTCGTCGAGGAGGTGGGCCCCGATCTCGAAGTGGAAGGCCGTGGAGCGGTTTCGCTGCAGGATGAAGGACCAGATCTCCCGGGCCCTGTGGGCGTCGTAGTTGAAGGTGCGGTCGACGAATTTGACCTGCGGAACGGCCCGCTCCATGAGCAGGGCGAGGTCGGCGCGGATGCGCTCCGGGGAGAAGGAGCGCACCGACTCGTCGAGGGCGCTCATGCAGAAGGCGCAGGCGTAGGGGCACCCCCGGCTCGTCTCGAGGTAGAGGGTTCCCCGGTGGAGGTCGACCAGCCCCGCGGCGAAGGGGGAGGGGATCTCGTCCAGGTCGGCCAGCACCGGGCCCGCCGGCCCCTCGACGACTGCGTCCCCCCGGCGCCAGGCCACCCGGGGCACCCCTTCGGGCTCACTCCCCGCCGCCCAGGCAGAGAGCAGTCCCCGCATCGGGAGCTCCCCCTCCCCCCGCACCAGGGCGGCCACCCCGGGGTGGGCCGCAAAGAGCTCGGGGCCGTCGAAGGAGACCTCCGGACCTCCCAGGACCACCCGCAGGCCGGGGCGCGCAAGGGCCAGGGCGTCGGCGAGCTCCAGGGTCTCACGGCGGTTCCAGAGGTAGACGGAGAAGGCCACCACGTCTGGCTCCTCGGCCAGAAGCAGGGCGAGGACATTCTCCGGGGGCTCGTGGACGGTGAACTCGCGGATGAGGAGCTCGTCGCAGCCGGGACCGCAGAAGGCCGCCAGGCAGGGGAGGGCGAGGCTGGGGTGGATGAACTTGCTGTGGAGGGTGGCGAGGAGGGTGCGCATGGGGGG
This sequence comes from Desulfuromonadales bacterium, assembly GCA_041598955.1. Lineage (GTDB taxonomy): Bacteria > Desulfobacterota > Desulfuromonadia > Desulfuromonadales > JBFHXN01 > JBFHXN01. The sequence continues at coordinate 1,139 of JBFHXN010000599.1, forward strand.
AGGATAGCAAATTCGGCCGCCGGACGCCAGGACCGGGACCGGCTCCCGCCGGGGGCCTGTCCCGCTCTGTCAGGAGTCAGGAGTCCGAACATCCTTTCGTTGTCCCCTGTGCGTCTTCTGTGCTATTCTGTCGCCGTTTTTTAACCCTTTTTCATCGGATGTCAACGATGGCGCGCAGGCGGACATTTCTCACCGTGGTGGCCGACTCCCGGGGGGAGGTTTTCGAGCATCCCTCCCTGGTCATGGCGGGGATGAACGGAATGACCCCCCGGCTTCCCCTGGAGGAGGAGCTCATCCCCATGCCCGAGGGGAGCCGCCTCTTCACCATCCCCGAAACCCCCCCCATCGGCTTCGACGGCAAGAACGGGCGCTTCCGGTCCCTGGAGGCCCTCCCCCGCTCCCTCGGGGGCGGCCCCGCGCAGGCGGTCTGCGCCTTTATGGCTCCGGCCTACACCCGCACCCTGCTCCCCGCCGCCGATTACCATCGCAAGAAGGTGACCCTGCCCCTCTGGGCCTACACGGCGGTGGGGTGGTGCGTTGAGGAGGAGCGCTTCTACGTGGCCGCCGCCCGGGTCGACCGCAACACCCAGTGGCACCCCGACAATTTCGACGACCGCCTCCTCGATCCCCTGGTGCGAAAGCGCCTCACTGGGGCTCCCGGCAACCGCCTGCTGGAGCAGCTCTCCCGCTGCGCCGTCGACTACCACTGCTTCGCCGCCAAGAACCTCTTCTTCGGTCGCTGGGAGGCCCCCCTGCCGACGAGCCCGGCCTGCAA
>JBFHXN010000600.1:0-1913 GCA_041598955.1 Desulfuromonadales bacterium
ACGATGATGCGATCGGCGACGTTCAGGTCGATGTATTTGAGGGCCTGCAGACTCGGCTCTAGCTCCGGGTAGATCCGCTCGAGCCGGTCGAGCTTCTGGCGAAAGCCCCTGTGCCCGAAACGGACCGGCACCCCGCCGCGATTTGTATAGAGTCGAAATCCCTCGACCTCGTCGATGTGGATCTCCGAAACCTGCGCGAGGTTGAAGACCTCCCGCCCTTCCAGTTCCAGCAGCAGGGCCATGGCCTCCCGCAGCTTGCGGCGGGGGGGCTCCGGATCCTGGAGCATCTCCGTCCGGTCGAGGCCGGTGATCACCGGGAAGTCGAGGCGATCCCCCCCTCCGAGCACCTTGAAGACCTCCCCCTCGCCGTCGACGTAGTAGAGGTAGCCGAGGTTGATGATCGCCTTGGGCTCCCGTTCCCTGACCCGGATGACCACCTCGCTCGGGAAAAGCCGCTCGACGGCCGCCTGGGCGATCCAGGGGTTTTCCTCGATCTTGGCGCCGATCATCGCCAGGTCGAGAGAAAAAATGCTGCTGCCGAGGCGGATGTCGGAGAGGGCCACGATCTCCTCCTCTCCGACCCGCGCTGCATTCTCCACCCGGATGGAGGAGATGTGGAAATAGCCCGAATCGAGGATGACCTGGGCGCTCAGGGTTCCCCCGGCCACCACCAGGATGGCGCTGAAGGAGAAGACGGCCAGGCGCAGGGCACGGTGGAAGATCTTCTTCCAGTCCCTCGGCTCCCGCTCTTCCAGCAAGCGGTTGCGCTTTATCTTGGCCCGTCTGCCGCTCTTGAGATCGAGCATGGCTCCTCTTTCGCCCTCGCCCCCGCTACTTGCGCAGGGAGGCCCCTTCGAGAATCCTCTCGGCCAGCTCCGCGAAGCAAATGCCCGCCTGGGCCGCCGCCTTGGGGAGCAGGCTGGTCTCGGTCATCCCCGGGATGGTGTTGACCTCCAGGCAGTAGAACTCATCCCCCCGCACCATAAAATCGACCCGTCCCGCTCCGGCGCAGCCCAGGGCCCTGAAAGCGGCCACCGATGCCTGCTGCAGGCGGGCGTAGAGCTTGGGCTCCAGGGGCGCGGGGAGCAGATACTCGGTCTGCCCCGCCGTGTACTTGGCGTGAAAATCGTAGAAGCCCCCCTTGGGAACCACCTGGATGACCGGCAGCGCCTCCCCCTCGAGGACCCCCACCGTCACCTCGGCGCCGGCGATGTACTCCTCGATCAGCACCAGGTCGTCGAGCTTGAGCGCCTCCTCGATCCCCCGGGCCATGGCCGACCCGTCGGCGGCGATGGTCACCCCGATGGTCGACCCCTCCCGGGAGGGCTTCACCACCACGGGGAATCGGTCGGTTTTGGCCACCGCCCCTGCGGCATCCTCCCCCCGGCGCAGCACGCGGAAGCCCGGCGTGGGGATGGAGTGAAAAAGGAGCAGTTGCTTGGTGGTCACCTTGTCCATGGCCACGCTCGAGGCCATCACCCCGCTCCCGGTGTAGGGGATGCCGAGCAGCTCGAGTAGCCCCTGGACGGTGCCGTCCTCGCCGTAGCGGCCGTGCAGTGCGATGAAAGCCACCTCGACCCCTTCGGCGGCGAGGCGCTGGGAGAGGTCCCGTCCCGCGTCGATGGCCACGGCATTGTACCCGGCCCCCTGAAGGGCGGCCAGGACCGCCTTCCCCGTGCGCAGGGAGATCTCCCGCTCGGAGGAGAGTCCCCCGAGGAGCACCCCGATCTTTTTGGTTTTCAGTTCGTCTCGCGTCATTGCTTGTCCTGCCTGGTTTCTGATTTCTTTGCCTGACAACTTTAACCTGATGCCGGGACAGGCACCCTTCGGGAGCCCGTCCCTAGGGTCGACCGACGATCCTGACTTCCGGCTCCAGAACGACCCCCGTTTTCGCCTCCACCTTCCTGCGGACC
>JBFHXN010000601.1:0-1875 GCA_041598955.1 Desulfuromonadales bacterium
CATAAATCGTTGGGTTTTCACTGTGATTCAGATGTTTCCTTGACATTTTCTTGGTGACTTTGTGTCTTGGTGGCCAACCTTCGTTTTGGTTATAGATCCGTTTTTTTAAGGAACCGACGATGAAACGCTTTCAATTCACCCTTCTCGCGATCTGCCTCTTTTTGATCTGGCTCGGCTGGGCCGACGTCTCCCTGCTCCTCCGCAACCCTTCTCCGGAACCGGTGACCATAGCCTCCCTGGAGGCCGGGGAGACTCCCCGTGAATGGCTCGCCGTCACGGGAGGATTCGTCGATCTCGAGCAGGCCATCAACACCAGCGGAACGGTGGAGATCGACACACTCCTCGTCCCCCTCAAGGGCTCGGCAGAGGCCGAGTCCTTCCGCGTCCTGGTGGAGACCCGCGACCCCGAGCTGGTCGAACTTTTCACCAGGTACCACATCGGCATCGATTCGGTCTTCGCGAAAAAGGCCTTCCTGGATGAGCACCGTGACCGCTTCCACGCAAGGCGCGACGTCACGGGGATGGTGGTCACCGGCCTGATCGCCTCGGGCAACCGGGACAAGCTTCTCAAGCTCGCCCGCGAGGTCGGGATGAAGGTCGACGAAAACGCCCTCTTTCTCAGCGAGGGAAAGGAGCCGGCCCGCTACCGCGGGTTCTTCTACCTTACCGCCGGCCTCCTCGGCATCGGCGCCCTCATCCGCCGCTGGAAACAGCAGCCATCCTCCGCTCCACCCGCAAACTGAAGCGGACAGGGCCACCCCGATGGATATCCGCCGACTCGAAGTCTTCTGCAAGGTCGTCGAGCTCAAGAGCTTCACCAAGGCCGCCGAGGCGGCCCTGCTCTCCCAGCCGACGGTGAGCGAGCAGATTCGCCTCCTCGAGGAGTCCTTCGACGAGAAGCTTCTCGACCGCCTCGGGCGGGAAGTCCTCCCCACCGGGGCCGGAGACATCCTCTACCAGTACGCCCGTCGCATCATCCGGTTGCGCGACGAGGCAGTTCAGGCCATCGACCATTACAGGGGACGGCTCTCGGGCCAGCTTTGGATCGGGGCCAGCACCATCCCCGGAGCCTACATCCTCCCCCAGCGCCTCGAGCCCTTCAAGGCCCGGTGTCCCGATGCACGTCTGACCCTGAAGATCTCCGGCAGCGGCCGCATCGTCGAGCAACTCCTCGAGGGGTCCCTGGAGATCGGCATCATCGGCGCCCCCTGGAAGGACCAGCGCCTGGAGTGCGACCCCCTCTTCGAGGACGAACTGGTGCTGACCCTCCCCCCGGGCCATCCCTGGGCCGCCCGAAGCTCCGTCTCCGTCGAGGAACTGGCCGGTGAGCCCTTCATTCTTCGCGAGAGCGGATCGGGGACCCGGATGGTAATGGAGGAAGCCCTCTCGTCCGCAGGATTCGACCCCGGCCGACTCTCCCTGGTCGCCGAGATGGGGAGTACCGAAGCAGTTCGCCAGGGGATCAAGGCCCGTATCGGCATTTCGATCCTCTCCTCCCTCGCCGTCGCCGAGGATCTCCGGCTGGGAACCCTGGTCGCCCTTCCCCTTGAGGGGCTGCGCATCCGGAGGCCCTTCTACCTCATCCAGAGAAAAAACCGGCAGCTCTCCCCCCTGGCCAATGCCTTTCTTGACCACCTGAAAGGGAAGGGATAGCTAGTCAAAACTTTGGCTCTCAGCTCCAAAAATCTGTAACCCACGGTCCACTTCCCTTCTCCGTCTGGATGCTATCCCAAGTTCGGAAATCCATGCCTCACCCCTACTTTTTTGGCATCCCCCTCCGGAAAGAACCCTGGATCGACGAGGCCATTCCCTAAGGCACATTTCTTGCTGTGCGTTAATGGCACATTCTTCACGGGGAGGTCGACTTGGGAAATC
>JBFHXN010000602.1:0-1850 GCA_041598955.1 Desulfuromonadales bacterium
CCCGCCTCCGAGATGGGGGTGTCGAGGACCCGCTTTTCCCCGAAGCGGGCGAGGAGCCCCTTGCTCACCTTGAAGGAGCCCCCGTAGAGCCCCACGTCCTCTCCGAGCAGAAAGACCGCCGGGTCCCGTTCCATCTCTTCGCGGAGAGCCTGGTTAAGCGCCTCGCGGCAGGTGATTGAGGGCATGGTGGTGTCTCCTGTGAATCGGGATGCCGGCGGCCGGTCTCCGGCATTCAGACGACCTTACTTCTGACCCAGAGGGGCAGGCACCCTTCGTCTGGCCCAGAGGGACAGGCACCCTTCGGGAGCCGGTCCCTGCCCCGGCTACCCGTCCCCGCAATAAACGTCCGTCCAGAGTTCTTCGGGCTCGGGGTCGGGGCTCTCCCCGGCGAAGCGGATGGCCTCCTCGATGAGCCCTTTCTCCTCCTCCCGGATCTTCTCCAGCAGGGCAGCGGTGGCGTGTCCCTCTTCCAGGAGAAGGCGGGCGAAGTTGGGGATGGGGTCGCGCTCCTGCCAGAGGCTCTTCTCCTGCTCGCTGCGGTAGGTGCCGGGATCGGAGATGGAATGCCCCCTGAAGCGATAGGTGATCGCCTCGATGTAGGTCGGCCCCCCTCCCTCCCGGGCGGTATGGACCGCCTCGGAAACCGCCCCGTAGACGGCGAGCACGTCCATGCCGTCGACCTTGAGGCCGGGGGTCTCGTAGGCGCAGCTCTTCTTGTAGAGCTCCTCCACGGCGCTCGCCCGGCTCACGCTGGTGCCGATGCCGTAGCCGTTGTTCTCGCAGACGAAGACCACCGGCACCCGATAGAGGGCGGCCATGTTCATCGCCTCGTGAAAAACCCCCTGGTTGGTGGCCCCGTCTCCGAAGAGGCAGACAACCACCTCGTCGCTCTGCCGGACCTGAATGGCGTAACCAATCCCCACGGCGAGGGGAAGGTGCCCCCCGACGATGCCGTACCCTCCCATGAAGCGCCGCTCGGGGTCGAACATGTGCATGGAGCCCCCCTTGCCCCGGCTCACCCCCGTGGCCTTGCCGAAGAGCTCGGCCATCACCGGCCCGGGTGGGACCCCCTTGGCGAGGATCAGTCCATGCTCCCGGTAGGCGCTGATCATGTAATCTTCGTGGTGCATGGCGCGGGCGACGCCGACCCCCACCGCCTCCTGGCCGCTGTAGAGGTGGAGAAAGCCCCCCATCTTCCCCTCGCTGTAGAGCTTCGGGCAGGACTCCTCGAACTCCCGGATGCGCACCATGTCGCGGTAGATCTCCAGCATCTCCCGCTTCTCGAGCAGGGAGCACTCCTTCTTCCTCTTCACGGGGGTCATGGACAGCCTCCTTGCAGCGACCCTGCGGAATCCCAACGAACGCCCGCAGCGGCCGGATGTCAATTTTAGCAACTGCCCGGGGGAAGGCAACCGGACCGGGCGAAAGCGGCCAAGGATTTCAATGGGTTTATTGCTCTTGCGGGGACACCGGCTATCCTTGTATAGGTAAACGATCGGACATCACATTTTCCATGCGGAGGGATTTATTATGAGCGGCAACGTGCGGTACACCGTCCAGGAGGGGGTGGCACGGATCACTCTCGATGCCTCGGGAGAGAAGGTCAACGTCCTCAACGCCGGCTTCCTGCGCGACCTCGACCAGGTCGCCGAAAAACTCGGCCAGGAGACGGGGGTCACCGGCGCGGTCATCCTCAGCGCCAAGGAGGGGGGCTTCATCGCCGGGGCCGATATCAACGAAATCGAAAAAGTGACCGATCCCGCCCAGGGAGCGGCCCTGGCCGCCGAAGGCCAGCGCATCCTGGGGCGCTTCTCCCAGCTTTCCTTCCCGGTGGTGGCCGCCATCCACGG
>JBFHXN010000603.1:0-1849 GCA_041598955.1 Desulfuromonadales bacterium
AGCAGGGGGGCTCAGGGCGGGGTTGAGCCCTCCCCCCTGGAAAGTCGTTTCGAGGGGGCTGCGGCCGCTCTATCCTCCTGCAAAACCCCTCCCGAGCTGTCGGTGGTCGTCATGTCCTATGTGGCCGAGGTCTTCGCCCGGTCCCTGACCCTGGTGGTCCGCGGGGAGGAGCTTATCGCCGACAAGGGGATAGGCATCCTGGCGCCCAAGGGAGAAGGGGCGACCCGCCCCCTGGGGTTCCGCATCTCCCTCGCCCCCCCCTCCCTGCTGCGCGAGGCGGTCCAGACGGGAGAGCTTTTCTGCGGTGCCTGCGACCTGGTGGTCAAGGGACACCTCTTCTCCCAGCTCGGCACCCCCTCCTCGTCGAAAATCCTGCTCCTGCCCGTGCGAAGTTTCGGGCAGACCGTCTTCGTGATCTTCGCCGACTTCGCCGGGCGGGCGGAAATGCCGGTTCCCGTCGAGTTGCTTCAGAAGCTCTCCAATCAGGCCTCGGCGGCCCTGGAGAAACTTCTCTATCGCAAATAAGCTGGAAAAATCCGCCTGCGGGGGGTAGACTGGCGGGGTTTTGAATCCATCAGATGCGAGGTGAGTCCGTGGATGCGAAAATACTGGCCCAGATTCTGGATATCGCCTTCGAGAAGCGGGTTTCGGATGTCCATTTCGAGGTCGACAACCCTCCCTTCTTCCGGGGAAGGGGCCAACTGGTGCGCTCCAAGCTGCCGAACCTGACCCCCGAGGACACCGAGTTCATCGCCTCCACCATCCTGGCCCAGAACGACCGCAAGCTCTCGGCCGACCTCAAGGAGACCGACGCCTCCTATTCCCTGCCCAACGGCGGACGCTTCCGGGTCAGCATCTTCCGCCAGCGGCGCCACTTCGGGGTGATCATGCGCGTCATCCCTCCCCAGGTCGGCAGTTTTACAGACCTGCACCTGCCTCCCGTGCTGGGGGAGATCGGCAAGGCGCCCAACGGCCTGATCCTGGTCACCGGTCCCACCGGCAACGGCAAGTCGACCACCCTTGCATCGATCCTGCAGTTTCTCAACGAGACCCAGAGCTACAACATCATCACCATCGAGGATCCCATCGAGTTTCTCTTCACCTCCAAAAAGAGCTGCATCATCCAACGGGAGGTGGGGATCGACACGGAGGGTTTCGGCGCGGCCCTGAAGGCTGCTCTGCGGATGGACCCGGACGTCATCATGGTCGGCGAGATGCGCGATCTGGAGACCGTCGACTCCTGCATCAAGGCCGCCGAGACGGGGCACCTGGTTTTTTCCACCCTCCACACCCAGGGGGCGGTCTCGACCATCAACCGCCTGATCGGCAATTTTCCCCCCGATTCCCAGGATATCCTCCGCCAGCGCCTGGCCGACATCCTGGTCGCCATCGTCTCCCTGCGCCTGGTGAAGGACAAGTCGGGGGAGAGACTCTACCCCGTGGTCGAGGTCATGCGCAGCACCACCACCATTCAGGCCTACATCCGTGAAGGGCGGCTCGACGAGATCGAAAAGTACATCGAAAACGGTCGCTCCGAGTACCACATGCAGACCATGGACCAGCACCTGGTGGAACTCTGCGAACAGGGGATCATCGGCATCGATGAGGCCAAGTCGATCTCCCGCTCGATGGACCTGGAGCGCAAGCTGATGTTTACCACGTAGCAGGGTCTTCTGGCGAGCAAAGCGGAATGATCCGGTCCGGGGAAGGGGTTCCCGGACCGGATTTTTGTATTTGGGGGACGTCTTCTTGTGATCCGAAAGATTCGGCAGAAAAGGAATACGGACCCTTCCCGTCCCTGTTCTCGAGCAAGGTGTTTGAGAAGAAGGGATGGCTGAAGGAGACAGAA
>JBFHXN010000604.1:0-1849 GCA_041598955.1 Desulfuromonadales bacterium
CGTGCATCTTGTAGGTATGGCAGGCCTGGCAGAGGTTGGAGCGCTTCTGGGCCTGGGCGACCGAGTTGGCGGAGTTGTAGGGGGTCACCTCGCCGTAGGGGCCGTCGGTGCGCAGCAGCTTGCCGTCGCCGGCGTTCAGCACCTGGCCGTTGCCGTCCACGGTGGCCGAGTCGGAGTCGGCCCAGTGAGAGGAGTGGCAGGAGGTGCAGGAGACCGAGCCGTTGACCAGGCGGATGTCGCCGCTGGCGGCGTTGACCAGGGGCTTGTACTTGTTCGGGTTGGCCGCCTGGAAGGTCGGATAGTCGACCTTCAGGGGGTGGGTCTCCAGGCCGTGGTTGGCGGTTTTGTTCCACCCCCTGTGGCAGTCGAGACAGAGGGCGTCAGCGCTGTTGTCCATGCGCAGCAGTTGCGCGTTGACCAACCGGTCGAGATGGGGTTCGTGACAGCGGCCGCAGGTCACCTTGCCGTTGGAGATGCCGTAGCGGGAATAGTAGAGGGCCCGGGTCGGGGCCGAGGCGCCGGCGGCGGGGAGCACGTCCCGGGGGGCCGCCCAGAAGTGGGAGTTCTGCATGGTGGGGGCATAGCCGGCCGCGGTGGCCGAACCCATGGCGTCGCTGGCGTCGTTAACCGAGAAGTGGGAGGTGGGGGCGACCCCCGAAGTCCCGTCGGTGAGGGTGACGGTGGCCCCTCCGGCTTTGTGGCACTTGAGGCAGACATTGGTGGTGACGTTGCCCAGAGAGAGAAGGCTCACCCCCGGGCCGTGGCACTGCTTGCAGTCGAAATAGTGTCCTGGCTGGGCCATGGCAGGGCCGGAAACCAGCAGAACCGCAGAAAAAAAGATCGCCACAACGAAGGCGCGTGAAACCATCATTCTCTCTCCCCGGGATGAACGAAAAAAAACAGGCAAAAGAGAACTAGCAATGTCCAGGCCGCCTCGTCTGGTTTCAGGCGCACAACAAATTATTTTTGACTCATCTTTTAACCTCTCGACATTCCAATATTTTTATTATTCCTCCTCGGATTTTCGACCGGCGAAGGCCTGGGGACCCGCGGATCTGGGCGAGCCTATTCGGTTATTTTCAGTCCAACCCAGTGATATGACGACAATTTAAAACCGTTAATGTTTTTTTCAAAACCTCTTTTTCCCACCTCAGGGCACCCCGCCGACCACGATGCGGATCCCCTTCCTGCGCTCACCCGTCTTCACCCGCAGGGAGTGGTCCCGGCTCCCCTCGTAGCTGCCGTAGAGTTCCCCGGGCTGCGGAGGGCCGCCCATGCTGTCCCGGGCGGCCAGGTAGTAGGTCCCCCCTTCGGGAAAGGAGAGCAGGAAGCCGCCGTCTTCCCCCGTCGGCTGGGAGATATAGAGGGGCCGGCTCAGCATCAGTTCGTCCCCGTAGAGAAAGACCCTCACCCCGGCGAGGGGCTTCCCCCGGCGGTCGACCACCCTTCCCTCGATCCCCGTCTGGCCGAAAAGGGTCGCCGCCAGCCGCTCGACCTTCTCTGGAACCTCCAGCATGGGGATGGCGACCCGCGCCACCTCCCCCTCTCTTACCTTAAGGGGGTTGCCGGGATAGTACCCGATGAAATCTCCGGCCTGCAGGGGGCCGATGGGCTGGTCGCTTCGCCGCTGGCGGGCCAGCAGGTAGTAGGTCCCCGGGGGGAGCTCGGCCTCGAAGATCCCCTGGGCGCTGGCCGGGGCCGTCATCCCGAGCCCCACCCCCTTGAGACGGGTGGAGAGATCGGGGTAGATGGTGACAATGGCACCGGCCATGGGGGCCCCGTCGAGGGTCGTCTGCCCGAGGATCCCCGTGGTCACAAGGGTCTTCACAGATGGGAGAGGGGGCGCATC
>JBFHXN010000605.1:0-1842 GCA_041598955.1 Desulfuromonadales bacterium
GGCGGCGAGGAGCTTCAGGGTCTCGTCGTTGTCCACGTCGCCGTCGACGATGACGCCGCAGTGGCCGTGGTCTGTGTACTCGCAGAGGCAGACGTCGGTGATCACCACGAGGTCCGGTATGTTGCTCTTGATGGCGCGTATGGCGCGCTGCACAATGCCGTCGTCGGCATAGGCCTCGCAGCCGAGCTCGTCCTTTTTCTCGGGAATACCGAAGAGGATCACGGCGGGAACGCCCAGGCGATGGGCCTCCTCGCAGTCCTTGACAAGATGGTCCAGGGACTGCTGGAAAATCCCCGGCATGGAGGGGATTTCCTTTTTGATGTTCTTGCCGAAGGCGGAGAACATCGGGTAGATCAGGTCGTCGACACGCAGGTGGGTCTCGCGGACCATGCGGCGGATATTCTCGTTGCGGCGCAGGCGCCGGGCGCGGTACTCGGGGAAGAACATGCGTTTCACCTCCGTTAAAAACCGGCTATCGGGAAAGGTAAGGGACTGGCTCCCGCAGGGTGCCTGTCCCTGGAAGTCATGCCAGCAAGTCAGACGCAGGGCGGCTGTCCCAGGGAGTCAGGGAGGATTCTATCAGGTTCCGGGTCCGGACGCCTGGGTCCCGACTCCTTTGTAGTATTCGACCATCCCCTCCACCATCGACTCGAGGGTGGAGGCCTTCGACTCGACGGCGACCTTGAGCCCGTGCTTCAGGGCGGTCTGGGTGGTGAGGGGACCGATGGAGACGACGGCGACCCTCTCGAGCAGGGCCGGTCCGTCGGGGCCGACCAGGGCGAGAAAATTCTCCACGGTGCTCGAGGAGGTGGAGGTCACCCCGTCGACCTCGCCGGCCTCGAGCAGGCGGCGGATATCCTCACCCCCTTCGGGGCGCAGGGTGCGGTAGGCGACGGGATCGGCCACATCGGCGCCGGCGGCGGCAAGCTCCCGGGGGATGAGCTCCCGGGAGATCTCGGCCCGGGGATAGAGGACCCGGGCTCCCTGGACCCCCTGCTCCCGCAGCAGGGAGACGACCCCTTCGGCCTGGGTCTCCCGGGCCACCAGGTCGGGGCGGATCCCCCGGGCCTCGATGGCGGCCGCGGTCTTGGGGCCGACGGCCACCACCTGCACCCCCTGGAGAGCCCGTGCGTCCCGGCCGATCTCCGCGAGGCGCCCGAAGAAAAAGTCGACGGCGTTGGCCGAGGTGAGGATCAGAAAATCGGTTCCCTCGAGATTCTCGAGGGCCTCGTCAAGGGGTGCCCAGCTCTCGGGGGGGACGATCCGGATGGTGGGGCAGGCGATGGCCTGGGCCCCTTCGGCCTCCAGCAGGCGGCTGAAGGCCCCGGCCTGCTCGGCGGTGCGGGTGACCAGAATGCGCTTCCCGAAGAGGGGGCGGTTGTCGAACCAGCGCAGCTTCTCCCGCAGGGAGACCACCCCGCCGACGAAGATGACGGCCGGCGGCTTGAAGCCCCTCGCACGGACCTTGCCGACGATGTCCGCGAGGGTTCCCGTCAGGGTCTGCTGGCGGGGGGTGGTCGCCCAGCGCACCACCGCCACCGGGGTCTCGGCCGGCCGGCCGTGGGCGATGAGCTGCTCGCAGATGTTCTCGAGGTTGGCCATCCCCATGTAAAAAACCAGTGTGCCGACGGCTGTGGCGAGTTTTTCCCAGTCGAGGCTGGAGAGCTTCTTGGCGGGGTCCTCGTGGCCGGTGACGAAGCCGAGGGTCGTGGTGAAATCGCGGTGGGTCAGGGGGATGCCCGCGTAGGCCGCGGCGGCCACGGCGGCGGTCACGCCGGGCACCACCTCGAAGGGGATGCCCGCCTCGGACAGAGCCAGGGCCTCCTCCCCGCCCCGCCCGAA
>JBFHXN010000606.1:0-1842 GCA_041598955.1 Desulfuromonadales bacterium
GCTACGAAGTCGGCCTCGGGTCCTCCATGGCCTCAAGCGGCCAGTTTTCCTTCACTCTGCTGCCGAGCAGCGGTTCGACGGACCAGATCCCTTCCTCGGCGACACTCCTGCCTTCAGTCGGCGACGATTCTGCAGTAGCCCAGGTCGACAACGGCGGCGCCTTCGATGCGGTCAGCAGTTCGGCCTCAATCGGCGGCGGCAGCGGAGGGCTACTGAGTACCGGCGGCGCAACGCAGATCACCCAAGTTCCCGGAAGCAACAACTTTGTCTATCAGGGGATGAACATCAACCTCTGGATGGTCAATGTTCAGCAGACGGCCAATGCCGAATCGATCCGGTCGGCCCTCTCCAACATGCTCAAACTGCAATAAGCCTCCACGAGGCCTGAATTCTGTTTTCTTTGTACTTCTTCTTTGTACTTCCTTTTCATGTTTTCCCTTAAGCAGTACTTTTTTGCCATTTACATCTAACTATCTTGATTATTACAGACTTTACATTGTCCAAACTTAACATCTGGGCTTGCAATTGAGGCGAATGCCGCTATAAAACCACCCTGAACCCAAGGAACCCTATCTATCTTCCCAGGGAGGGACAAGATGAAATTCTGCCTGAAACCGCTGTCGGTGGTCGCCCTGATGACCATTCTTGCCCTGCCCTGCGCCGCCGCTGAAGAAGAAGAGGGGGGAGGGAAAAACCTCACCAGGGGCCAGGAAACCCTCCTGCTTGAAAAGGGAGGCGTCCTGCTGCCCCGGCACACCCTGGTGGTCGAGCCCGGACTGCAGTACTCCCACACCTCCCGCACGAGAATCTCCATCAGCGGTTTCACAATATTTCAGGCTATCGTCATCGGCAACATCGTCTCGGAAGACGTGGAAAGGGATATCCTCACGGGCTTTGTCAACCTGCGCTACGGCCTCACAAACAGGGTTCAGCTGGAGCTCAAGGCCCCCTACCTCTACCGGGAGGACGAGGAGGTCTTCGCGGTGGGCCCCTCCGGAGAGGACATGGTCAAGCGGGATGTGGATGAAAACGGGCTGGGCGATATCGAGGGTTCGATTCTCTGGCACGCTATCCGTGAAAACAGCTACACCCCGGACATCGTCTTCTACCTGCGGGGCAAGTCCCGCACTGGAAAAGACCCCTATGGACTGCGGACCAGAGAGATCGAGGGGAGAAACCGGTATACCGAGCTCGCCTTGGGCAGCGGACACTGGGGCCTTTCGGCCGGGGCCAACATCATCAAGGCGAGCGATCCCGCCGTCCTATTTTTCAATCTCGGATATTTCTACAATTTCGAACGAAACGTGGGGCGGCAGGCGGGGGTCGACTACGGAAGGGTAAAACCTGGCGACAGCGTGGAATTCGGGCTGGGGATGGCCTACGCTCTCAACGAGAGGCTCTCCTCGAGCCTCTCCTACCAGCAGCGCTTCAGCTTCGAGGCCGAGCAGAACGACGATGAGATCATCGACACGGATGCAAACGCCGCCTCCCTCTATTTCGGCTCGAGCTACGCCCTCTCGGACCGCACGGCGGTGAGCCTCTCCGTCGGCGTCGGTCTGACCGACGACGCGCCTGACACCACCCTGGAGATCCGCGTCCCTTTCACCTTCTAGGCCACCCTTCGATGTCCGTAATTATGCCGAAGGCCCCGAGGGAATTCCCCGGGGCCCTCGGCATTCTGTAACTCAATCTTCTAACACCCGTGCACGTCAAGGGGTTGTTTTCTTGCCCCCCCGCCCTGAAATTGATACATAATGACGCACCAGGCTATACCATGCCCCTCTATCCCAGTTATTCCTTCCGGAGAGACCACCCCATGGCCCAACCCTGGAAAACCCTCGA
>JBFHXN010000607.1:0-1822 GCA_041598955.1 Desulfuromonadales bacterium
CCGAACCGGGATCCGAGCAGCCGGTCGGTGTGGGAGGGGGTTCCTCCTCGCTGAACGTGCCCCAGCACCACCACGCGGGTCTCCATGGAGAGACATTTCTCGATCCCGTCGGCCACCATGCGACCGACTCCACCCAGGCGCTGGACACCGAGATTCTCCGCGGCGGTCGCCTGCACCACCTGATCTCCGCCGGCCTGGGCCGCCCCCTCGGCCACGACCACGATTGAAAAACGGCTTCCCCTGGCCCGGCGCCCTTCGATGGCGGCACAAACCGCCTTGAAATCGAAGGGGATTTCGGGGACGAGAATGACATCGGCCGACCCGGCCAGCCCCGACTCGATGGCGATCCATCCCGCATCCCGCCCCATCACCTCGACCACCATGGCCCGGTGGTGGCTCTCGGCGGTGCTGTGCAGCCGGTCGAGGGCCTCGGTGACGATGGAAACCGCCGTGTGGTAGCCGAAGGTGACGTCCGTCGCCCTGAGATCGTTGTCGATGGTCTTTGGAACCCCCACCACCTGGAGCCCCTTCCGGGCCAGTTGATGGGCGATCTTCAGGGTACCGTCCCCACCGACGGCGATAAGAGCCTCGGCGCCCAGCCGATGAAAGGTCTCGACCACCTGCCCCGAGACGTCGGTCAGGCGGATCGAACCCGCCTCCTTCACCGGATAGCTGAAGGGATTCCCCCGGTTGCTGGTTCCCAAGATGGTTCCGCCCCGCGGGAGGATCCCCCGCACGGCCTCCAGGTCGAGCTCGCGGACCCTGGGCCCCTCCACCAGACCGTCGAACCCGTCCTCGATGCCGAGGACCCGCCATCCATGCTTCAGCACGGCGGCACGCACCACGCCGCGAATGACTGCGTTGAGCCCGGGGCAGTCACCTCCGCCGGTGAGAATCGCAAGGGTCTTGCTCATAAACGCTCCCTCCTCGAACAAATGGCAACAGGTCGATTTCAGACCGGCGACCCGCCCAACAAAATCCTATTCGCCTCTTTCGCGGGAGGCCTGGCAATGAAGGCAGTAGGGAGTTTCGGGGCGGGCCTTGAGGCGTGAATAGCCGATCGGCTCCTCGCAGCTCCGGCAGATCCCGTATTCTCCTTCACCCAGGGAGGCCAGCGCCGCCTTGACCTGTCGCAGGCGCACCTCCATCCCCCTTCGTCCCGCCTGGGCCATCTCCTGCTGCTGGATGGCGGCCATCCGCGACAGCCGGCCGATGGGCTGGTCGAGGGAGACGGGTCGGGCTCCCTCCCGGGTGCTCTCGAGCTGTGCGCCGAGGCCGGCGGAGAGCTCTTCCAGGTCCCGTCGCAGCTCCTCGGTCTGTGCGCGGCTGAGCTCCTCCATTTAACAGCTCCCCCGGTCCAGAAGAGCGTTCCGGGCCAGGTCGGCGGCGCCGAGAATGCCCGCCCGATCCCCCAGCTCCCCGGGGATGACCTGCATCCGGCGGGCCGCCACGGCGAAGGCCCGCCCCCGTAACTCCCTTTCGAGGTCGAGGCGCATCAGATCGAGACCGGAGGCAGCCCCTCCGGTGATCAGCGCGGCCTCCAGGTTGAGCAGGTTGGCGATCCCGGCCAGAGCCTGGCCCAGCCTCCTGCCGGCCTCGGAGAAGGCGAAGCGGGCGGCGGAATCCCCCTCCCGGGCGGCTTCGGCGATAACCGCGCTGGTGGCTGCAGCCGGGGGACGGCCTCCCCAGGAGGCATGCCCCTCGGCCGCCAGCCGCTCCCGAAAGGTTCGGGCGATCCCCGTCGCCGAGGCATACTGCTCGAGACACCCCCGGCTTCCGCATCCGCAGGGACGCCCTTCGGGCTCGACCATGAGATGCCCCG
>JBFHXN010000608.1:0-1821 GCA_041598955.1 Desulfuromonadales bacterium
AGGGCCGTGGAATGAATCTCGACGTCGATCTGTTTGCCGTCCCGCGCCAGGAACACCGTCTCCATATGGCCGCGCCCCTGAGCCATCATGCACTCCAGAAAGGCGAGGATCTCCGGCTCATTTCCCCTGGGGACGATGTCCCAGAGATGCATGCCGAGCATCTCTTCGAGGGTGTAGCCGAGCTTCTCCAGCTCGGTCTTGTTCACGTGCACAAACCGTCCCCCCTTATCGACCTGATGGATCATCTCCGGCGAATTCTCAATCAAATCGCGATACTTTTCTTCCAGCCGACGGATGTCCGACATCCGCTGTTCGATCTGGTGAAAGGAAAGCCGGAGATTAGCGGCCATTTTGTTGAAGGCGTCGGCCAGTTGTTCGATTTCGTCACCCGTCCGAACCGACAGGGTATGGTCGAGATTCCCGCTTCCGATCACCTGGGCCCCTTCCTGAAGCAATCGAATGGGTCGGACAATCCGGCGGGCGACGATCACGCCGGTGCCCCAGAGCACGGCCAGCACCACCAGCCCGTAGGCCGCCACCTGGACCAGCAATTGATCCAGAGGAGCGTAGGTTTCTTGGGGGTTTTGGCGCACGAAGGTCATCCAGCGCTTGCCACCGAGACTGGTGGATCCCAGTTTGTCGCCTAACCGCAGGGGAGCAAACCCGACGATCCCGTTCTTCCCGCCATGGGCATCGTCGGCCGCCACGACCCACCCGGCCAGGGGTGCGTTGATTTCCCGGATCAGGGCGGACGTGACCGAGTGCTCCTCGGGCGCCAGGACCGGGCAGATGATGGGGGTCCCGTCAGAATTCATGAGCATGGCGTGGCCGGTATCGCCAATGGTCACGTCGGAGACGGCTCGAAAGAGGGAGTCCCGCCTCAGGAGCACGGACACCGCCCCGATGGCCTCCCGCCGAGCTTCGTCCATGATCGGGACCGAGACGTTGAGGACGTGGGTGCCAAAGGAGGGCTCGAAGTAAATGTCGCTCACATAGGTCTGCCCGCGTCCTTGGTTGAAGACGGCCTGCCACCAGGCGGCCTTGCCGTAATAATATTCAACCTGGGGAATTGAGCTGACGACCAAGGCTCCCCGGTTGTCCGTCAAGAGGATCCCCACATAGTCCGACTTCCGGATGTCATGCCAGCGAATGAGGTAATTCGTGACGATGCGATTGATAAAGACCGGAAATTCCCCCTGCCGCTCCCGATCGCGCCAGCGCTGCTGCCAATCCCGGATCATAGATTGCACCCGGTGCTCTTCCTTTCCCACATAACTCCGGTTGGCTTCGGTGACCGCCGTGCGAAGGAACGGCACGGTGGCCAGTTGTTCGGCCTCGTTGATCCCCCGGGTCAGCTGCATTTCGATCCGGCGGGCCGTCTCGACGGCAAGTTCCTTGAAATTGGCCCCGATGGTTTCCCGGAGCGCCCGGCGTTGCTCGATGTAGGTGAGGATCAGAGAGAGGGTCAGGGGCAGCAGGCCCACCAGGACGATGGCCGCGATAACTTTCCGCTGGAGGTTGTGGGACTGTCCCCAGAGTTTCATTTTGGTAACATGAAGAGGGGTCCTAAGTCCTCATTTTCATTCACGCTCTTGCCGATGTCAAGCTGAGGTAACACCTTATTTCCGCTAAGAAACCCTCTTGATTACCCCCGTTTGAGCAGCCTTCCCTCCCCGCCCGGCCAGATCAGGAGGACCGGACTGGCCACAAAGACCGAGGAATAGGTTCCGATGATCACCCCCCACAGAAGGGCCAGGGCAAGATCGTGGAGGACTTCCCCCCCGGCGACGGTCAAGGGAATGAGCACCAGGATCACCGTCA
>JBFHXN010000609.1:0-1820 GCA_041598955.1 Desulfuromonadales bacterium
GCCGTAGTTGAAGACGATGAAGCAGACGAGCAGGGTGACCAGGACGGGGTTGCCGGCCTTGAGCACCGTGGCTGCGGAGAACATCAGCACGGCCTGGAAGGCGAGCATGAAGGCCAGGGTCTTGGCGCGGCCAACCTTGTCGGAGACTACCCCGGCGATGACGCGTCCTGCGGCGTTGCCGACGGCCATGATCGCGACGACCATGAAGGCCTTGTCGCCCATCGATTTGGCTGCGAGCCCCTTGGCGCTGCCGATGATCATCAGGCCGGCGCCGGCGCCGATGAAGAAGAGGGTCCAGAGGGTGTAGAAGGAGGAGGTCTTGAGCATCTGCAGGGGGGTGAGGTCCTCGCTCACCGGCTTGGCGCCTGTATTCTTGGCGGCCGGAGCCTCCGCGGGGACGTATCCGGCCGGGGGATTCTGCAGCATCATGGCAAAGCCGCAGACGACGACGGTGAAGGCTACGCCGAAGACGAGCATGGCGTTCTGCAGGCCGTAGGCGCCCAGCAGGTACTTGGCCAGGGGGGCGATATAGATCGAAGCGAGGCCGAAGCCGGAGACGACGATGCCGGCGATCAGGCCCGTCTTGGCCGAGGAGAACCACTTGAGGGCGGGCGGGGTCGCGGCGCAGTAGCCAAAGCCGAGGCCGAGGCCGGTCAGGATGCCGAAGCCGGCGATCCAGGCCCAGTAGTGGGTTGACTGGGAGATGACGATAAAGCCCGCGCCCACCAGAAGACCGCCGATGATGGCGGTGACCCGGGGGCCGAACTTGTCGAGGACCCGGCCGGCCAGGATCATGGCGACGGCGAAGACCAGGCAGGCGACGGCATAGGGATCGTTGACCGAGGCCTTGTCCCAGGCGGCGAAGGCCCCGCCGCTGCCGATGGAGTCGACGATGGCCCCTTTGAAAATGCTCCAGGCATAGAGAATGCCGAGGGCGAGGTTGATGCCCAGACCTGCGGTGACAACCGACCAGCCCTTGTTCTTCTGAGTCGTTTCCACGTGTTCCTCCTTGGTTTTCCGGATAGGTGTTTCACTATAGTGGGTGGAGAGATAACGGACCTGATACGGAAGGGGCCAGCGCACCTTGAAGTGGGGGACCAGGGGCCTGGGGCGAGCCCCGGCAGCAGGCGCCGTCCCGGCGAAGGCGGGTACCTCCTGGCCGGTGGCGGGGGTCCGCGGCGAAGGGGCCCTGGTGATCAGTTTTCCGGGGTCGCGCATGGCCAGTTCCTCGAACTTGGGGCATGCCTGGTAGCGGCAGCGGCAGTAGGCGATGATCATGGTGACGTCGTGGGCCGAGATGTAGCCATTGCCGACATCGCAGAAATCTTCGTTTTTCCGGAAATAGGGGCAGACTCGCATGTTCTTCATAGGGTCGTCGTTTCCTGGCCTGGGTGCCACGTCCAGCGCCTCGTGCTGTATACGGTCTAGAGCAATGGGCATACCAATGTTTTAAATTCCTTCGACAAAAGACTAAAGCTGTTTGAAAACAATAAGTTGTGATTTGTGTTCGGTATCATCAGGGGGGGCTATTCTTTCGCAGGAATGCAAAAGTAGCCCCGCCTCCGGGGACGAAGATCCGATGCAAGGGGCTCGAGAAAGAGGGATGAATAAAGGGTCGGTGGCAGGGGAGATGGGCTTTTGCGGGGATTGTCAAAACAAGGTTTTGCGGCGCTGCGAGGGGTGGGAGCGCGCGTTTCGCAGTCCTGCGAAAGAATAGCCCCCCCTGATGATACCGAACACAAATCACAACTTATTGTTTTCAAACAGCTTTAGTCTTTTGTCGAAGGAATTTAAAACATTGGTATGCCCATTGCTCTAGA
>JBFHXN010000610.1:0-1816 GCA_041598955.1 Desulfuromonadales bacterium
CAGGGTCCCCGAGACGCAGAGGGCGAGGTAGAGGGCGAGCACCCGCTTGCGGAACATGGAGAGAAAGACCCCCATGACCGGCAGGGCCGTCACCGGCCCTCCGACCAGCAGGGCGATACCGGGCCCCTTGGCCAGGGCGATGGTCTCCCCCGCCTCGGGGAGGTAGAAGCCGAAGAGCATGGAGGCGGCGGTGACCTGGGGGAGATGCAGGGGGATGGTGGCGAAGGTCAGGGTCAGGATCGGCCAGATCCCCTGACCTTCGAGGAGGGCCGTCAGCCAGGCGTTGGGGATGAAGGAGACGGCGATTACCTCGATGACCAGGCCGATCAGGGCGAAGCGGCCTATTTTCAGCGATCCCTCCCAGAAGCGCGCCAGAAAGACCAGAAGCTTGTTGTGGGTGCAGCGGTCGACCCGGTGGGAGAGCTGCTGACCGCATTCGCAGCGCAGCTCCTCCACGGGATAGTCGGGATCGTGGAAATCCCCGGCGGGGAGCTTTCGGCGGAAGAGAACATCCTCCGTAAAGCCGTAGCGGCGCAGGAAGTGGGTGGCATATCCGGCAAAGAGCCCCAGCAGGATGGCGCAGACCAGGATCACGTTGGCCCACCCCAGCCCCAGCATCCCCGAGAGCATGCTGTAGGAGGCCGGGCTCATCAGGGGAGAGGTGACCAGCAGGGCCATGGCCGGGGCGAGGGGCAGTCCGGCCAGAAGCAGGGAGATGACCAGGGGGAGCGTGGCGCAGGCGCACAGGGGGCTCGCGACCCCGAGCAGGGTGGCGGCCACGATCGACCAGACGCCGAAACGGGTCAGGGCCTTGCGGATCTTGACATGCCAGCGCAGGGTGCGGATGATCGCCTCGAGGAGCACCCCGATGGCCAGGTAGGGGAGGATGTAGACCACCTCCTGCCAGAGGTGATGGCCGAATTCGGCGAGTCCGGAGAGAAAGCCTTCCATGGTCGGGATCGTTCCTTTGGGGTTGGGGTGTTGTCCGGCGAGAAGAGCTTGACCCGTGGGGCCGGGGAATATCCCTCGGATGAATTTCCGTCCGCCCCGGGGATCCCGAGACGGTTTTCCGCCCAACCACCGCAGCGGTCACCTCCCTGGGAGGGGGATCGGCACGCCCTCGGCCGAGGCCGGGGGAAAATCAGGTGATGGACAGGGGAAGACTAGAGCAAAAGCCGTTCCAAATCCCCGATGAACTTCTCTTCAGAATGGGAAAGGAGGGGGCTCAGACAACCCGGATGATGAACTCGGGGCAGGCCGCGGCGCAGTAGCCGCAGAGGATGCAGGCCTCCTGGTCGAGGACCACCTTCCCCCCCTCCAGGCGCAGAGCGTCGTTGGTGCAGGCCTCCACGCAGGCGCCGCACCCCTTGCAGAAGCGGTCCATGATCTTGAGCCGACGGCGCCTCGCCTCCAGCACCTCCCAGCGGCGATCATCGGGCGTCTCACCGGAGAAAAGGGCGAGATTGGCGTCGACCTCCTCGACGGAGAGCATGCCGACGGCCACGGCGGCCACCCCGGGGAGGCCGCGGACGAAATCGAGGCTGGCCCGGGCCTGACCGATGAGGTTTCCGCCGGCAAGGGCCTTCATGGCGTAGACTCCCTTGCCCGAACGGGCCGCTTCGGCGATGGCCTCGGCCATCTGCTGGGGGGTGCCGTCGAGAATCCCCATGCCGGCGCGGTTGATCAGGGGATGGATCACCTCGACATCGGGCTGGGCCGCCGCCTTGCGCACTCCGCAGATGTAATGGGTGGAGAGCCCCAGGTGGGCGATCTTTCCTTCCTCCCGAAGGCGCAGCAACTCCTCGAAGACCGCGGC
>JBFHXN010000611.1:0-1812 GCA_041598955.1 Desulfuromonadales bacterium
GCCTATGGACCCTCAGATTCCCGACAAGCTCTATTTCAAGATCGGAGAGGTGGCCGATCTGATCGGGGTGAAGCCCCACGTTCTGCGCTACTGGGAATCGGAGTTCGAGGGGCTGCAGCCAGTCAAGAGCCGGTCCCGCCAACGTCTCTATCGCCGGCAGGATATCGAGACCGCTCTTCAGATCAAGGACCTTCTCCACGGACGGGGCTTCACCATCGCCGGCGCCCAGAAGCTTCTTCGCTCAAGGGGCAAGGCGAACCCGGCTTTCCCCGAGTCCTCGACTCCCATCCAAATCGAAAACGATCTCTTGTCCCTGCTTGCCTCCATTCGGGAGGATCTCGTGCGGCTGAAGGATTCTCTCGGAACGGACGACGATTCCGGCTCTCCCTGATCTTTCTCTCAAGGCCGTGAGGTCCCTTCTTGCAGATCCTGGTTACCAACGACGACGGCATCCATTCCTCCGGCCTGCTCGTACTGGCCGAAGCCCTTTCGGCCGTGGGGGAAGTGGTCGTGGTCGCCCCCGACCGCGAACGGAGCGCCGTCAGCCATTCCCTGACCCTTCATCATCCCCTGCGCGCCGAAGAAATCCGTTCCGGCGTCTTCGCCATCGACGGGACCCCCACCGACTGTGTCAACCTCGGCATCCATGGCCTCTTCCCCGGTCGTCCCGATCTTGTTGTTTCAGGCATCAACCGCGGGTCGAACATGGGGGACGATATCACCTACTCGGGAACCGTCTCTGCGGCCATGGAGGCGACTTTGATGGGGGTCCCCGCCTTTGCCGTCTCCCTCGACAGCCCCGGTCTGCGCAGGGAGGACTATCTCCCCGCCGCCCGCTTTGCAGCCAGGATGGCCGCCCAGGTGGCCCGTCAGGGTCTTCCTCCCGACACCCTGCTCAACGTCAATGTGCCTCTTTCCCCCTCCGGGGGAATTCGCGGGGTGCGCCTGACCCGGCAGGGGAAGCGTGTCTATAAGGACCTGGTGGTGGAGAAACTCGATCCCCGGGGACGAAAATACTACTGGATCGGTGCCGGGGAGCTCGGCTTCGAGAACCTCGAAGGGACCGACTTCCACGCCGTGGCCTCCGGGTTCATCTCCGTGACCCCCCTGCACCTCGATCTGACCAACTACCGCTCCTTCGAGGCTCTCGCCGCCTGGCCCCTCGAGAGCCTCAACGGAGAGGGGGAGCTTTGATGACGGCGGCCCGAGGGGACTTCGCCATCGCCCGCCGCCTCATGGTCGAGCGGCAGATCCGAAACAAGGGGGTGAGCGATCCCCTGGTCCTGGAGGCGATGCTCAAGGTGCCGCGGCACCTCTTCGTCGAGGAGGCCCTGCAGGCCCAGGCCTACGGCGACTACCCGCTCCCCATCGGTGAACGCCAGACCATCTCCCAACCCTTCATGGTCGGCTACATGACCGCGGCCCTCGCCCTCAAGGGGGACGAAAAGGTCCTCGAAATCGGAACCGGCTCTGGTTACCAGGCCGCCGTTCTCGGCTCCATCTGCCGGAAGGTCTTCTCCGTGGAGCGCATCGCGCCCCTGGCCCGGCGCGCCCGGCAGACCCTCGATGCCCTGGGGTACGGCAACGTCCATATCCGCCTCAGCGACGGCACCCGGGGCTGGGAAGAGGAGGCCCCCTTCGACGGCATCATGGTCACAGCGGGGGCCCCTTCCGTTCCCCAGGACTACCTCGATCAGCTCGCCCTCGGGGGGCGGCTGGTGATTCCCGTCGGAGACCTGGGGAGCCAGGTGCTCAAGAGGGTGACCCGCCTGGGGGAGAGCCGCTTTCACGAAGAGGATCTGCTGGGTTGCC
>JBFHXN010000612.1:0-1809 GCA_041598955.1 Desulfuromonadales bacterium
ACTGCTCCTCACCCACGGGGTCGCCGTCGGCAAGGCGGAGCGGCGCCTCCATCACACGGCCTATTACCTCCGGATGCTCGGCTCCCTCGGCCTGAAGGGGGAGGAAGGGGGACTTCTGCTGGCCTGCACCCCCCAGGAGAACGATTGGGCCGCCGCGCAACTCGGTACGGATGAGTGGGTGGCCGTCAACCCCGGAGCGGCCTATGGATCGGCCAAGCGCTGGTATCCGGAGCGCTTCGCGGCGGTGGCGGACAAACTGGCCGCCGAGTACGGGGTGCGCATCGTCCTGACCGGGGGCCCCGGAGAGGCGGAGATCGGCCGGGACATCGAGGCGGCCATGACCCACGCCCCCCTCAACCTCGTGGGGCGCACGAGTGTACGGCAGATGATGGCCATCCTCTCCCGCTGTCGCCTGATGGTGACCAACGATTCGGGCCCCATGCACGTGGCGGCCGCCTTCGGAGTCCCGATCGTGGCCGTTTTCGGTCCCACCGACCATACCACCACCTCGCCGCTGGCGGGGAACTGCCGCATCATCCGCAAGGAGGCCGACTGTGCCCCCTGTCTGCTGCGCCAGTGCCCCACGGATCACCGCTGCATGGAATCGATCGGCGTCGAGGACGTGCTCCAGGGCGCCCGGCAGCTTCTGGAGGCGCCGCGGTGAAAGTGCTGATCGTCAAGGTGAGCGCCCTGGGTGACGTGGTCCACGCCCTTCCGGCCCTTGCCTACCTCAAGAGCGCCGATCCCTCCCTCGAGATCGATTGGCTGGTGGAGGAGGGCTTTGCACCGCTCCTCGAAGGGCACCCCCTGGTGCGCCGCGTCCACCGCCTGGCCACCAAGGCCTGGAGGCGCTCGGGGGCCGGGGCCGCCCTCTCGGGGGGGCTCGCCACGGCGCGCGCCCTGCGATCCGAGCGCTACGACGTGGTTCTCGACCTGCAGGGCAACAGCAAAAGCGGACTGTTTACCCGCCTCTCCGGCGCCCCCCTGCGCTACGGGTTTGCCCGGTCGGCGGTGCGCGAGTGGCCGAACCTTCTCGCCACCAATCGCAAGGTTTCCCTCGGCTCCGACGACTTTCACATCAGCGGGCGCTCCCTGGCCCTGGCCCGGGCCGCTTTCCCCCGGGGGGGGGCTGTCCCCTCCGCCGGTCCCCTGCCGGTTGCGCCCGATGCCCGCAAGCGGGTGGCGGGGATGCTGGCCGAGGCCGGTCTGGAGAAGGGCCCGCGGGTGGTTCTCCACTACGGCACCACCTGGCGGACCAAACTCTGGGCCTTGGAGAACTGGCAGGGGCTGGCCCGCACACTGGTGCAGGAGAGGGGCTGGCACCCCATTCTCACCTGGGGGAACGAGGAGGAGCGTTCAGCCGCCCTCGCCATTGCCGAAGCGGCCGGAGAGGGAGCTGTCCTCTGGCCCCGGGGAAGCCTGACCGAGCTGGTGGCCCTGCTCGAGGCCGCTGACCTTGTGGTCGGCGGGGATACGGGGCCGATCCACATCGCCGCGGCGGTCGGCACCCCGACCGTCTCCCTCTACCGGGTCACCGATGCCCGGCGCAACGGTCCCCGGGGAGAAGGGCATCGGCTGATTCAGGTCCCCCTCGATTGCTCCCCCTGCCTGAGAAAGGCCTGCGAGCGGGATGGCGAGTGTAGCCGGAGTGTCTCCGTCTCCGAGGTTCTTTCGGCCATCGACGGCGCCCTGTCGTGGGGCGGAGGCTCTCGGCCGAGGGCCGCAGAAGGGATTTTCCGTGATTAGCATCCTTCACGTCATTCACCGCTACCGGGGGGACTACCCCCTGCTCAATTCCCAGGTCGCCCT
>JBFHXN010000613.1:0-1807 GCA_041598955.1 Desulfuromonadales bacterium
AGGTGCAAGGTGCAAGGTGCAAGGTGCAAGGTGCTAGGTGCTAGGGGCTAGGGGCTAGGGGCTAGGAGGGTGGGTCACTCCGAGCCGGACAGGGCGCGGCGGAGGCCGGGGGGGGCGAGGACGTCGACGTGGGGGAGGTAGGAGTAGAGCCAGGAGAGGATCTCCTTCTCCCCCCCCGCCTCGAAGCAGAGAAGGACCGAACCGTCGTCCTCCTCGGCGAGGGACTGGGTCGGGTGCCAGGTGCGCTCCCGGATCAGATGGGCGACCTCGGCGCCGAAGCGGACCCGGACCGCCTGGGGGGTCTCGTCGATGAGGCCGAAGGCGCTGCCGGTGAGATCCTCCACCCGGAAGGATTCGGGGACCTCGAAGCGCTCCTCGAGCAGGGTCACCGTCTCGATGCGGTCGACGAGAAAGAGGCGCAGGGCCTTGCGGTTGTGGGCGTACCCCCCCAGGTAGAGGGCGCCGGAGCTGAAGAGCAGGGTGTAGGGGTCGAAGCGGTAGGTTTGCGTCTCCCGGCGTGCCGGGGTGTAACGCAATTCAAGGCGGTACTGGAAGAGCAGCGCCCTGCGCAGGGCCTGCAGCAGCTCCCGGCGGCCGCCGTAGTCGCGCACCCCCTGGAAGCGGGGGGAGACCGCCTCGGCGATGCGCTCCAGGTGGGCGACGCTGCGGGGGGGCAGGGAGGAGCGGATGCGGCCGAAGACGGCGTCGAGGTCGTCCTGAAAGGGGGTTCCGGCGAGAAAGGCGAGCTGCCCCCGGCAGAGATGGAGGGTCATCAGCTCTTCGAGGGAGAAGGTGATGGGGGGGATGTTCTTGAAGCCCGTCAGGAAGCGAAAGAGGGTTCGGCCGTCGGCCTCCCGCTCCCGCACCAGGGGGTAGCCGGCGTCGGCGATGGCCTGCAGGTCGCGGTAGATGGTGCGGCGGTTGACCTGGCACTCCTCGGCCAGCTCCTCCACCGTGGCTCCGTAGCGGGCCTCGAGCAGGCGGATCACGTCGTGCAGCCGCGCCGCCTGGCTGTATTTTTTGGCCGGTTTCCCCGGTCGGTTCATACCGGAACCTCTCCTACCCCTGAGACCTGAGACCTGACATCTGACGCCCCGGGAGATGCATCCTGCGCCGGCGGACCGGGACAGGCACCCTGCGGGAGCCAGTCCCGCGGTTCACTCCTGGTAATGGGTGTACTTGTGCGCCTTGCCCCGCACCTTCTCCTTAGGGTACTTGCGGATGTTCTTTTCCATCTTGGCGAGGATGGTCTCGGAGAGGTCGAGCCCGAGGGTGTTGGCGAGGGAAAGGGAGTAGATGACGATGTCGGCGAGCTCCTCGCCGATGTCGGAGAGGGCCTCGGGGGCGAGGCCCTTGGACTGCTCCACCGTCAGCCACTGGAAGTGCTCCATGAGCTCGGCGGCCTCGATGGCGATGGACATGGAGAGGTTCTTCGGGGTGTGGAACTGCTCCCAGTCCCGCTCCCGCACGAAGGCGGACATCCGGTCCTTGAGCTCCTGTAGGGTGGTCTGCCTGTCGCTCATCTAGTCGCCTCCGCGCCTTGGCCTCCATTCCGGAGCCCATCCGTTTTCCAAACGATATTCAAAACTAAGAGCATCAACGCAGGGACGCAGAGGACGCCGAGGAAATCGATCTGAGAAAGACGTCTTGTCCCTGGACCGCTCCGTGCCTCTGCATCTCCGCGTTAAAATCAGCCTTGATGGATTGGGGATCTTCTTATCCGGTACCAGTCCGTCCGTTTTTACCCCGGAGGGGGCGCCGCTGTAAAGGGGGAAGGCGTCAGGACCGGAAGCGCAGGGAGAGCTTG
>JBFHXN010000614.1:0-1795 GCA_041598955.1 Desulfuromonadales bacterium
GTGTCGACTTCGGCCAAGGCCGGGTCGGGGGGAAGGTCGAGGCGGAGGCCAAGCTGTCGGCTGGAGGCGAGCCCTTTCAGGTGATCCAGAGATCGCCGCAGCAGGGCCGAAAGGTCGGTCTGCCGGAGTTGAGGCCGGGGGGGGCGGCCGAAGGTGAGAAAGTCGGTGATCAGCGCGTCGAGACGCTGGGTCTCCTCCTGGAGGATGCCGATGAGCTGGCGGGAGCGCTCCCCGGAGCCGGGGAGGGATTTTTCGAGGAGCTGGGCGGAGGAGGAGATGATCCCCAGGGGGTTGCGGATTTCATGGGCGATGCCGGCGGCCATCTCCCCCAGGGCGGCCAGGCGGTCCTGGCGGCGCAGGTCCTCCTCGGCGGCTTCGAGCCGGGCCAGGGATTCGCCGAGCACCCGCTGGTTCTCGAGGAGGCGGTCGTTGAGCTTCCGCTCCGTCTGGAGCTGCCTGCGGCTGCGCTCGGAAAAGCTCTGGATGAGGATGCCGACGATGAAGAACATGGTGCAGAAGACCAGGATCTCGGGGATGTCCTCCTGCCCCTGCTCCGGGTCGAAGAAGAGGGGGAAGGGGATGAGGCTGATGTAGAGCAGGGAGGCGGCGGCGCAGGTGGCCAGGGTGCGGGCCAGGTTGAGGTGCTCGGCGGCGACCGCGATGGGCAGGACGTAGATGAGCCAGTAGGGGCTCTCCTCGTCGGGGGCGGTGGTGGCCCAGATCAGCAGGGTGCAGAGGATCAGGTAGGCCAGCAGGTGCAGGGGGAGGTGCCAGCGGACGGCCCCCTTGCGTCCCCGGAAACGCCGGTCGAAGAGCAGATGGTAGGCGGCGAGCAGGGCGAAGGAGATCCCCCCGTAGAGGGGGTTGGGCCCGGGGTAGAAGAGAAAGAGCAGGGCGAAGAGGCAGAGAAGCAGCCCGTTGCTGGTCAGGTGCAGGGAGGGATTGGGTGTCGCCTGGGTCATGGAATCCTGCCCTTGACAGGGGGGTGGGCGTCTCTCGTCGGACCCCGAAGTTAGCACAAAATCCCCGGGGACGCTCAGGGAAAGACCAGGGTGATCTCCCCGGAGAGGGCCCGGAATTCCATGGGGGTGCGGCCGAGGTAGTCGCCGTCGATCTGGACCGGGGCGGGATCTCCGTCGATCCGAAGCTCCCGGACCGTCAGGGTGAGGGCCTCCTCCGGGGGGAGGGGGCGCCCCAGGGCGACCCGCAGGGCGAAGCGGAGCAGGGCGAGGCGCCCCGGTCGCAGGAGCAGGAAGGCCTCGAGCCCCTCGCGGGTCAGGGCGGCCTGCGGGGTGATGGAGAAGCGCCCCCCGTAGAGCCGGCCGTTGCCGAGGATGACGGCGTAGGCCCGCCGGGTTTCGCCGCCGGGGAGGAGGACTTCGAGGGGGCGGGGGGAACGCAGGAACAGGGCCGAGAGCCCGCTTGCCACGTAGGCGGCCTTGCCGGTCAGGCGCTTGAGGCGGGAGCTGACCCCGTAGACGACCTCGGCGTCGAAGCCGATGCCGGCCATGAGCAGGAAGCGGGTCCCTCCGGCCAGGCCGAGGCTGACGGGCTGCGTCCGCCCGCTGAGGGCGATGCGGCAGGCGGCCTCCACGTCGAAGGGGATGCCGACCTCGAGGGCGAAGACGTTGGTCGTCCCCAGGGGGATGAAGGCGAGGGGGATGGCCGAGGGGGCCAGGCCGTTGACCACCTCGTTGAGGGTGCCGTCCCCCCCGGCGGCGATGACCCGGTCGAAGCCCCCATTCCTTGCCTCGGCGGCGGCCCGGCGGGCGTCCCCCCGGGCGGTGGTCAGAAA
>JBFHXN010000615.1:0-1795 GCA_041598955.1 Desulfuromonadales bacterium
ACGGTGGAGGTGAGAGGGGAGGGGAGCGAGCCTTCCCCCGTGGCCGATCCGGGCTCTCCCGAATTCGCCCGGCTGGCCGAAGCCATCGCCCAGGCCGCCGGCAATCCGACCCTTCCCGTTCTCCCCTACCTGGTGGTGGGAGCCACCGATTCGCGGTACTGGTGCGGCCGAGCCGATCAGGTGCTGCGCTTTCTTTTCAACCGTCTCGAAGGGGAGGATTTCCGGCGCATCCACGGCACCGACGAGCGGATCGCGGTGACCAACTACGCCTCCACCGTGCGCTTCTACGCCCAGCTGATCCGGAATTTCCAGGACGGGTAGAGCCGAGCCGTCGTCCCCCCGGAACCTCTCGACTGGAGGGTCCGTCAAGAGAAAGCTTGGAAAATCCAAAGGGTTACCGCCTTAATAATCTCTTGACAGAGCCATCCCCCTCCCGGTAACCTGCCAGGTCAGGAAAACCAATTTTAACGCCTCTCCGACAAGAGCAAACCCGGAGCAATCCGGGGGCGCAAAGCCGCGGGTCCGCCGAAGCTCTCAGCGCAGGTGGACAGCCGGGCTGCCGAAGACGGGGCGCCGCCTCTGCGTTTTTGCGCCGGGGGCGGCTCGGCCCGTCTCCGGGAGGAGACCGGGCCTTTTTCGTGCCCGGCGGGATCTACTCATGAACCGTAGAGACGAACCCCACCCCTGGATGACGGCCCTCTCCAGCCGCATCGCGGGGGGAGAAACAGCTCCGGGCGGCAGCGGCGAGGGGAACCTCGCCGAGGCGGCGGGACGCACCCTGCTGGTGGCCAAGGTCCGCTGGATGCTCCTGGCCCTGCTCATGCTCTACGGGGTCGTGGCCGGGTGCCTTTTTTCGGGGAGCCGCTTCGGCTTTTTCCTCACCCCGGTCCAGATCGGAGTGCTCGTCGCTTCGGTGATCGGGGTCATCACCTACAACGCCACCTATCACTTCGCCTACGACCGCATCCGGCATCTGCCCGGTATCGACCCGCTGCAGGTCCTCCTCGATTTTCTCTTCATCACCCTTCTGATCCATTTCAGCGGAGGAGGGGCCAGCTGGTTCTGGCCCGTCTTTCTCCTGGCCACCCTCGAGGCGGCGGTGCTTCTTCCCCGGAGGCAGGAAGTCCTGCTGGTGGGGGCCCTGGGAGGTCTTCTCTACGGCCTGCTTCTGGTCGGAGAATACTTCGGCCTCTTCGTCCAGGCGAAGATGCCCTTTGTCGATCACGCCCTGCGTCACGACGGGCTCTTCCTGGTCCTGATCTGGCTTTGGGTCGCCCTGCTCAACGGCGCCGTGGCTCTCATCGGGGCCTACCTGATGGAGGTGATCCGGGGGGAGAACCGGGCCCTTCGGGAGAGCGAGGAGCGGCTCTTCCAATTTCTCGACACCGCCAGCGACCTGATTTTCTGCCTCACCCCCCGGGGGCGTTTTCTCTACGCCAACCAGTCCTGGCACAGGGCCCTGGGGTACGGCCGCGAAGAGCTCCCCGGCCTGAACATGCTCGACACCCTGGAGCCCGAGTCCCGCCCCAAGTGTCTCTCCACCATGGGGAAGCTCCTGGCCGGAGAACCGGCGCACCCCATCGAGAGTCGCTTCATCGACCGCCAGGGGAGGCTGCTGGAGGTGGAGGGAAACATCAGCGCCAATGCCCGTGAAGGCGGGGAAACGGTCATCTGGGTGATCTGCCGGGACATCACAGACCGCAAGAAGGCCGAGCGGCAGCTCTACCATCTCGCCCATCACGACATGCTGACCGGGCTGCCCAACCGGATGCACTTCATCGACCATCTCAAGCAG
>JBFHXN010000616.1:0-1790 GCA_041598955.1 Desulfuromonadales bacterium
AGTTCGGGGGCGTTGACCAGACGGTCAACCCCATCGGCGATGGAGCCGACCTTCGCCACCAGCTCATCCAGGGGAATATCCTTGAAGGCGGCGATCACCTTGTCCATGGTCCGCTCCAGTTCCTGGAGGTCGGAGGGGATGGTGGGGAGCTCCCGGTGATCCCCGGAGAGCCCTACAAGGTTGAGGGGCTTATCGGGATAGAAGTCGAATTCGACCATCAGCTGCCCCGTGACCAGACTCTGAACCTTGAGCTGCGCCCGCAGCCCCCGGTCGATGAGGCGGCCCATCAGGGCCTCCTGTTCGGCATCCCCCTTGAGGAGTCTCCCCGTCCCCCCTCCCACGGCCCTGAATCTCCCCGGGTCGATTTCGATCAGGACGGGGATCAGGAAGGTCAGATCCTCGGTCCTGACCAGGATCTGCAGGTCGGTGACAGTGCCGATCCGAACCCCCCTGAAGTTGACCGGCGCGCCGACGTTGAGCCCCTTGACGGAGCCCTCGGAGTAGAGAACGTAATTCTGCCGTTCGCTGAAGAAGTGGCCCGTACCGAAAATCATGATGGCGGCAACGACGAGCATTACCGCGCCGACGACGAAGGCGCCG
Organism: Desulfuromonadales bacterium; assembly: GCA_041598955.1. Taxonomy (GTDB): domain Bacteria; phylum Desulfobacterota; class Desulfuromonadia; order Desulfuromonadales; family JBFHXN01; genus JBFHXN01. Next base: position 601 of record JBFHXN010000616.1, read on the forward strand.
ATGGCCGAAGGATTGGCTTGCCTGCTCATGCTTCCCCCCGCGTCAGAAACTGCCGGACCCTTGGGTCTGCGCACTCGTCAAGAAGTTTCTTCGGGTCTCCCTGTGCGATCATGGTGCGGCTCCCGGCGTCGAGAAAGATCGAGTTGCTCCCGATGGAAAAGATACTCGCCAGCTCGTGGGTGACCATCACCACGGTGGCTCCGAGACTGTCCCGCAGGGCCAGGATCAGTTCATCGAGGCGACGGGCGCTGATCGGGTCAAGGCCCGCCGAAGGCTCGTCGAAGAAGAGAACCTCGGGGTCGAGGGCCATGGCCCTGGCGAGGCCGGCCCGCTTGCGCATCCCCCCACTGATCTCCGAGGGATAGTAGTCCCCGAAGCCCGAGAGCCCAACCAGTGAGAGCTTCAGGGCGACCAGGTCCCGGATTTCGGAAGCCGGCAGCCCGCTGTACTCCTCCAGGGGCAGGGCCACGTTCTCGGCCAGGGTCATGGAGCTCCAGAGGGCGCCCCCCTGGTAGAGAACGCCGAAGCGGCGCATCAGGTGTTCCCGCTCCTCGGGAGCGGTTCCCCAGAAATCGGCCCCGTCGAAGAGCACCTTTCCGCGGGCCGGCGCCTTGAGCCCCACGAGATGACGCATCAGGGTGCTCTTGCCGCAACCACTCCCCCCCATGATGACGAAGATATCCCCCCGGCCGATGGTAAAGTCGAGATCCCGCTGGATGACGAAATCTCCATAAGCCATGGTGAGGTCGTGGACCTCGATATGGGAGTTCTGCCCGCCCTTCACATCACCCTCCCGGAGGCTCATCGGAGCGGCCTGTCAAATTCCCAGAATATGGAAAATCACCGTCAGAATGGCGCACCAGACGACGATCCAGATGATCGCCGTCACCACCGCCGAGGTGGTCGCCTCTCCCACGGCCGAGGCACTCGAACCGCACTGCAACCCCTTCATGCAGCCGGCCAGGGCCACCACGGCCCCATAAACCAGGCTCTTGGCCACTCCCACCCCGAAATGCACCATGGGGACCGCCTCGACGGTCTGGAGGTAGTACTGCATAGGGGTGATATCGAACATGCCGATGCCGACCAGGGCTCCGCCGAGAATGCCGAGCAGGTCGGAGTAGCAGGTGAGTAGGGGCATCATCAGAACCATGGCGATCATCCGGGGGAGGACGAGGAACTCCATGGGA
>JBFHXN010000617.1:0-1786 GCA_041598955.1 Desulfuromonadales bacterium
CGGCCTCATCTCGGCGGAGGAGTACAGCTACTACGCCAGCGCCGGCGGCTACAACCACGAACTGCTGGTTGAGATGGGATGTCTGGAGTACCCCGAGCTCCTCCAGGAGAAGTTCGCCTACCTCAGCAGCGAACTGGTGGACGGCTTCGCCGCCCCGCCGATGGCCGTGGAGGAACGGCCGACGGCAAGCCCGGCGGGGTTGCAGGTGATCTCCGTCAACGTCCCCAACATCTTCTACCAGGGATTCCGCCGCCACCTCCTTCCTGCACGGCAGCAGGCCCTGGCCGAGCGGCTCTCAGACAAGTACCTCGCCCCGGCGAAGAACTACTTCCGCTACATCAACTTCCTGACCCTCGGCGACGAGGAGAAGAGCCTTCTTGCCCGCCTCGACGGCTCGCGTACCCTCGGCGAATGCCTCGGCGAGGGGACCACCCTCCCCCCTCTGGTCGTCACCCTCGCCACACTGGAGATGATCGCCCTGGGGGATGCCCCCCTGACTGCCGCCGCTCCCGATTTCCCCCTGCGCACCCTCTTCAATGCCTATCATGAGGAAATCGAGGTCGAGATCCCCTCCGAGGGACCCCTCGAGAGCTTTTCCGACCTCGTCGAGCAGGAGGAGGAAGAGGCCCCGGTCATCACCCGCCGCCCGATCCCCGCTGCACCCGTGGCACCCGGAGGGGATCAGGGCGGCTCCGAGCTCGCGACCAAGGTCCGGGAGACCCTCGCCCGCCTCAAAGGGAAGAATTATTACGAAACCTTCGGCATGGCCCAGGGGAAGTTCTCCTTCGACACCCTCAAGGAGCGCTATTTCGCCCTGACCCGGGAATTCGGCCCCGAGACCCTGATGCAGCTCGCCGGGGAGGAGGCCTCCATGGTCGAGGAGATCCTCTCCACCGTCACCACCGCCTACAACACCCTCTCGGACGTGGTCAAGAAGGAGCGCTACGACGAGCTCCTCGGTTCGGAGAAGGTCGGTCTCGGCGAGGCGGGGGACGACCGTTTCCAGGCGCAGATCCAGGCCCAGTCGGGGAAGGTTTTTCTCGAGATGGAAGAGTGGGACAACGCCGAGAAGGCTCTCCAGGACGCCTGCAACATCGACCCGCAAAACGGCGACTACCTCGCCCACCTCGCCTGGGCCATCTACCGCAACCCCAAGAACCTCAGCAGCCGCGCCATGCAGGACAAGGCCCGCCAGATGCTCAACCGGTCCCTCACCCTCGACCGGGGGGCCAACGCCTTCGCCTTCAAGGGGTGGATGCTCTTCGAAGGGGGCCAGGATTCACTGGCGGAGGCCGAATTCAACAAGGCACTCAAGCTCGACGCCCGGCAGATGATGGCCCGCACGGGGCTGCGCGAACTTCAGGAAAAGCGCGAGCAGGAGAAAAAGGGACTCTTCCGCCGCATGTTCCGCTGACCCCTCCTTATCTGCTATCCTTGTAGACAGAGCGACGGTACGCTCTGGCGGAGGGCGTTGTGGGACGGTATCTGACGGGACTCATTCTGGCACTGGCGGCTGTGGCCGCGGCGGCGGCCGAAAACGCCCCGGTCTCCGACGCCATCCACCTCGCCCTGCAGCAGCGCCCCCCCCTCTCCATGGAAGAAGCGTCCAACCCCGCCCTTCCAGAAACCGCCCTGCGGCACTTCTACCTGGAGCGGGACAACCAGCCGGCCTGGCTCACCGCCAAGGGGCTCCACCCCGGCGCCGACATCCTCACCGCCCGACTTGCCGCCGCCGCCGAAGAGGGGCTCTGCTCCGAGGCCTACCGGCTCCCCGAGATCGAAGAAC
>JBFHXN010000618.1:0-1779 GCA_041598955.1 Desulfuromonadales bacterium
GGCAACCATCGTCGACGGCAACCGCTGCGTGCTCTATGCGTGGTACGACAACGAGTTCGGCTACAGCTGCCAGGTCGTCCGGATGCTCGACGCCATGGCGGGGCTGGAGCTCCCCTCGCTGCCGTAGCAAAGGGACAATACCCACAGCAGGGTCATCTCAACGCAAAGCCGCAAAGAGTTAAAACAAGGCGCAAAGAGTGGAGTAAAAACAGCCACCTTTGCGCCTTTCTTTATCCCCATGGCGTCTTTGCGATAAAGACCTTGAATCGGGTTGAAATCCCCCCAAAAAAGAAAAAGGGATCGCCCCATGCAGGAGCGACCCCTTCTTTTTTCTATTGCCTTGAGCGAGCGGGCGATCTAGTCGCGGCGCATCAGGCGCATTTTCTTACGCAGGCGGCGCTGGGCTTCCTTCTCTTTGCGCTTGCGCTTGACGGAGGGTTTTTCGTAGAACTTGCGCTGTTTCATCTCGCGAAACAGCCCCTCCTGCTGCAGCTTACGCTTGAGGACCCGGATAGCCTTCTCGACGTTGTTGTCGATGACTTGAATTTCCACCTGCATCACCTCGCTTCCATTGTTTATTTATGTGAGCAGACTAACAGCTCCCGCATCACAAGTTGCCAAGTATAGGGGAAGGCGAGGGGCATTTCAAGAGAAAAGATCGGAAAAAGTCCCGTCCTACAAACGGGCCGTCAGCACCTCGACAGGGATCCCCCCGTTCTTCACCGAGGCCACACGCTCCATCTTGAGACCAAGGTGTGAAACGAGCCCCGAAGGGATCAGAACCCCCCCCTGCCAGCCGGCGAATTTCTGCGAATAAAGCCCTCCCAGACGTCGGAGCAGACGGTGCAGGGCAGGGGCGTCCCCCTCCTCGATACGTTGTCCGTAAGGCGGATTGCACACTACGAGGCCGGACGCATCGGGGGGGAGGATCTCCTCCATATCTCCCGACTCGACCGAGACCACGGAGGCGACCCCTGCGCGCTCGGCGTTGCGGCGGGCGATCGCGCACGCCTCGGGATCGCAGTCCCGGCCGAGAAGGGGAACATCAACGGAGAGTTCGACGCGGGCCGCCTCTGTCAGCAGGGCGTCCCATAATCCCTGTCGCCAATGGGGCCATTCCATGAAGGCGAACCGGCGCCCTCCGCCGGGAGGACGGTTCGCCGCGATCAGCGCCCCTTCCACGAGAAATGTTCCGGAACCGCACATCGGGTCGACAAGGGGCTCGTCCCCCTGCCAGCCAAGCCCGAGGAGGATCGCTGCCGCAAGGGTTTCGCGAAGCGGCGCCCGCCCCCCTTCCGCGCGATACCCCCTCCGGTGGAGCAGATCCCCGGAGGAATCGACCGAAACCGTACATTCATCCTCATGCATCCGCACGACCACCAGCTGCTCGAAGCCCCCCGTCTCGGGGCGATACTCCGGCCCCATGGCCTGCTGCGCCGCAAGCTTCACGGTCTCGTCGATCCGCCCGCCGTGGATGAGCCGACTCTGGTGGCTTGTCGCCCGGACCTGAAGATGGGTGGCGGGGCGCACGAACCGCCCCCAGGGGAGCTGCTGGCACCGCCGATGAAGCGTGGGGAAGTCGCGGGCCTTGAAGGTCCCCAGCCGCACCAGCACGCGACTGGCGGTGCGAAGCCAGAGGTTGGCGAGATAGAGTTCCCGCTGCCCTCCGGAGAACGCCACCCCCCCCGGCTGGACGGCGATCCCGTCCATCTCCATCGCCGCGAGTTCCGCGGCACAGATCTCCTCGAGCCCGGGAGCGGTCACGGCAAACATGTCGTA
>JBFHXN010000619.1:0-1767 GCA_041598955.1 Desulfuromonadales bacterium
CACCCTTCTCGAGGACGCCACCGTTCCCCGCTCCCGCCTCGCCGAGACTTTTTCCGAGATTGAGCGCCTCACCGAAAAATACCGCCTCAAGGTCAGAACCTTCGGCCACGCCGGCGACGGCAACCTCCACCCGACGGTCCTCTGCGACGAACGCGACCATGAGGAGATGGAGCGGGCCCACGCCTTCTTCGCCGAGCTCTACGACATGGTCCTTGCCATCGGCGGCACCGTCTCCGGCGAACACGGCATCGGCCTGGCCAAGAAAGGGTACCTCAAGCAGCAGGTCGGAGAAGGCGGCATCGCCGTCATGAAGCGGATCAAAACCGCCTTCGACCCCGAAGGGATCTTCAACCCCGGCAAGATCTTCGACGACGAGGCGCCCTGCGCCAAGGTCAACGTAGAGGAGGGATTCCGTGTCTCAAGATAATACATTGGGAAATTTCGTCGCCAAGGATGCGCCGAGCTACGAGTCGATCATCCAGTGCATGCGCTGCGGCTTCTGCCTTCCGACCTGCCCGACCTACGTATTGACCGGCCGGGAGCGCTCCAGTCCCCGCGGAAGGGTGGCCCTGGCCCGGGCGGTCGCCGAGCGGAAGCTCGAATTCACCCCGGCGATCAAGGAAGAGGCCTTTTTCTGCCTCGACTGCCGGGCCTGCACCAGCGCCTGCCCCTCGGGGGTCCACGCCGGCCAGGTCATGGAGACCTGCCGCGCCCAGGTGCAGAGCGTCTACCCCCTGGAGGGGATGCAGAAAACCTTCCGCTCCTTCATCCTCGAGAAGATGCTCCCCTCCCCCGAACTCCTCGAGGGGGCACTGATCCCGGCGCGCCTCTACCAGAAACTTGGCATCCAGTGGCTCCTCCGTCACAGCGGCGCCCTCAAGCTCGCCCCGAAGTGGATGGAGAAGGCCGAGGGGATGATCCCCGAACTGCACAAGCCCCTGCGCCTCCAGCTCCCCGAGGTCATTGCGGCCCGCGGGGAGAAGCGGGGTAAAATCGGCTACTTCCTCGGCTGCGTCATGAGCCTGATGTACGCCGAGGTCGCCCGGCAGACGGTCAGGGTCCTCGCCCACCAGGGGTTCGAGGTCGTCACTCCGAAAGACCAGAAATGCTGCGGCGCCCCCCACCTCACCGAGGGGGACAGGGATACGGCCCGCGCCCTCATGCTCCACAACCTCGACCTCTTCATGGCCCAGGACTTCGACTACATCGTCACCGACTGCGCCGGCTGCGGCAGCGCCCTCAAGGAATACGAGGAAATGCTCGAGGAAAAAGCCGAGCACGGAAAGCTCTCCGCCTTCCGCGCCAGGATCCGCGACGTCTCCGAACTCCTCGCCGAAGTCGGGGTGCGCAGCGAAGGACTCAAGCCGGTCAACGCCTCGGTCACCTACCACGAGCCCTGCCACCTCTGCCACGCCCAGGGGATCAGCGCCCAGCCCAGAGAGGTCCTCAAGGCGATCCCCGGCGTCGATTTCCGCGAAATGAAGGAAGCAAGCTGGTGCTGCGGCTCTGCGGCGACCTTCGGCCTCAAATTCACCGAGGAGAGCCAGAAGATCCTCGACCGCAAGCTCGACAATGTCGCCGGGACCGGCGCCGAGATTCTCGTCAGCGCCAACCCCGGGTGCCAGCTCCAGCTCGCCTGGGGGGTCAGGGAGGCCGGCCTCAAGACAAAGGTCATGCACGTCATGGAACTCCTTGGCGAGGCGACTCCCGACTAGACTTTATCTTTCCCAAAAAGCGTTGGGGGGGGGGGGGGGGGGGGGGGGGGGG
>JBFHXN010000620.1:0-1763 GCA_041598955.1 Desulfuromonadales bacterium
AGCGCCAGGCCATTCTGGTCGAAATCGTTCCCCTCGACCTGCGGGTAGGACGAATAGCCGACCAGCAGGCCGATGTCGTTCCCGGCGATACGGTTGCCGGCCAGCAGCGGGTCGGCCCGGCGATAGACGTGGATGCCGGTGCGGTTGCCCGTAACCCGGTTGCCGCGCACCTGCGGGCGGGCGGCCCGGTCGACCTGGATACCGATGTCGTTCCCCTCGAAGACGTTGGCGGCAATGACCGGGTCGCTGCCGTGGTAGGCGACCATCAGGCCGGTGCCGTTCCCGACAAAACGGTTGTTGGCGAACTCGGTCGGCAGCGCCCGGTAGAGGTAGGCGGCGTACCGGTCGTTCTTCGCAAACAGGCAGTCGACCACCGCCGTGGTGCTGTCGTCCTTGAGGAACAGGCCGACCTTGCGGTTCGCTTCGAAGCGGCAGCCGCTCAAGCGCCCGGCTGCGCGGCCGCGGATTTCCATGCCGATGTCGTTGCCGCGCAGCGTCAGCCGCTCCAGGACCGGTTTGCCCCCCTGGATGAAGAGGCCGGTCGTTGCCCCTTCGATGATGCAGTCCGTCAGGCGGGCATCGGCCTCGGCCCCCTTGATGACCAGGCCCTGCCAGCCATTGCCGGTGAATACGGCTTCCCGGGCATCGAGCCGGCCGGCGATCTCCAGCTTGCCGGCGGTGAACCGGACGACGGTACCGGGGGCGACGAACAGGGTGGCCCCCGGGGCGATGCGCACGTCTTCGGCAAAGGTCTGCACGCCGGACCAGCGGCTGTCCTGGGCGATCAGCAGCGCCGAAGCAGGCAGGCTCCAGCAGAGGAGGAGGATCAGTGCCAATGTGCTTTTCACCAGACCTCCCTCACCGTGATCTTCCCGAGATCGACCACAGCGCCCCGGTCGACGGTGACACTATGATCAGCGCGGCCGTCGTAGGTCCCGACCCATTCGCCGGGTTCGAGGGGGCCGCCGTAGGCGCTGCGGGCGCCGACGAAGTAGGTGCCGCCGTCGGCGACGTAGATACGGTAGGCCCCGCTCGCGTCGGTCGGCGGTGCGATGTGCACCGGCTTGCCGACCATGCGGCTGTCGAGATAGGCAAAGACGTAGACGCCGCTGACCGGTCGGCCTTCGGCATCGACCACGCTGCCGGCCAGCTGGGTATCGGTCGGCGTGAAGACCCCCTGGGCCTGCCGCCTGGCATGCTTTTCGGCATTGACGACCGTCAGCGGCAGGTCTGCCAGCTGCAGGTGGTCTCCCGACTGCAATGCGACCGGGTTGGACGGGAAGACGCCGTTCAGGTCACCGGGCACCAGCTCGCCGGAGCGGCCGCCATCGGCGCGCATGCGGGCGACCAGGGAGTAGTGGCCGGCCGGCAGTTCGACGGAGAACCCGCCGTCGGCATCGGTCTGCACCGCCTCGCCGTAGGACGGCCCCATCAGCTCGCCCTCGGTCGCGGTGTAGATATAAACGAACGCCCGGGCGATCCCCTTCCCCTGGTGGGTGACACGCCCGGACAGGCGGGCGTCGGCGGCGGCCAGCTTCTCGCGACCCATCTCGCGCAGGTTGAAGCCGGCGATGCGGGACACACCGCGCGTCACGTCATGCGGGTTGCCGGGCGACTCGCCCATCAGCATCCGTGTGCGGCCGTCGGTCGTCGTCTCGCGTTTCTTGCCGATCACGAAATAGCGCCCTTCCGGCAAGGTCACACGGTAGCTGCCGTTGGCGTCGGTGGTCGCAACGGCGAACGGCTGCACCGAACGGTCCTTG
>JBFHXN010000621.1:0-1761 GCA_041598955.1 Desulfuromonadales bacterium
ATCGGGGCGGGGGCTGTCCTCTTCATCTCTGCCCTGGGGATGATACAGGGGAAGGTGACCGTGGCATCGAGCGGCGAGGAGACCGAGGTGGCCGTCGTCCCCCTTGCGATTCCGATTACCGTCGGGCCGGGGACCATCGGTGCCCTCCTCGTCATGGGTGCCGGTCTGCAGAGTTTTGCCGAGAAGGTCGTCGCCAGTCTCGCCCTTCTGGCGGCGGTCATGACTGTCGGTGCCCTGCTTTTCATGGCCGGGAGGGTGGAGCGCCTGGTCGGCGCCCAGGGGCTGGTGATTCTGACCAAACTGACGGGGCTGCTCGTCTCGGCCCTGGCCGCCCAGATTTTCTTCACCGGGCTGAAAAACTTTCTCCTGCTGTAGGTCCCCTCCTCCCGTGCGGTGGAGTCCGGCTGTTTTCGGGTATAATGGACCTTGATGCAGGGCGAGCCTGTTTTCACCAGAGGGGGGAGCATGAAAAAGAGAGACAGGAAAGAGACCTACGATACTTGCCGCAATCCACATCGGCACCGCGAACACATGTGTCTTCTTATGGAGAGCGGAAGGACGGCGGAGGTGGCTATGAAATCCTCCTCCCCGGCTTTTGCCTGCAAAAACTGCCGGGCGGTCGCCAACGAGGCGGAGGATCTGTGCAATCCCACCCCTTTGGACAAGTGACGGGGGGGTAGCGGTGAATCCGGAAGAGGTGCTGCGGTTCTGGTTCGCGGGGGTGGACCCCGAAGGGCCGGCCCCCGAGGCGAAGTTGAAATTATGGTTCGGCGGGGATATCTCCACCGACGGGCTGATCCGGAGCCGGTTCGCTGCTGCGGTGGCCGAAGCCTTCTGCGGACGGCTCGACCGGTGGGCGCAGACGCCCCGGGGGCGGCTCGCCCTCATTCTGCTTCTCGACCAGTTCCCCCGCAATATCTTTCGCGGTAAGGCGGCGGCCTATGCGGGGGACCCCCTGGCGGTGCGTCTCTGCCTCGAAGGCCTTGCCCGCGGGGAGGACCGACAACTCTCGGTGGCCGAAAAGGCTTTTTTCTACCTTCCGCTGGAACATGCCGAAGAGAAGTCTCTCCAGGGGCGCTCCGTAGCTCTCTTCACGTCCCTGCTTGAACAAGCCTCACCCCGTTTGCGTCCCCAGTGTCGGGGCTTCCTCTCCTACGCGGAGCGCCACCGGGAAATCATTCTGCGCTTCGGGCGTTTCCCGCACCGGAACCGGGCCCTGGGGCGCCTTTCCACGGCGGCGGAGAAAGCCTTTCTGCGGCAGCCGAACTCCTCCTTCTAGGATCGGGAGATGCGGAGGAAATCCCCTCCGGGGACAGGTTCTCCACGGATGGTCGGATCGTTCCAGAAATAGACCCAGGCGCGGAGGGTGCTACCGTCCTGCAGCAGAACCTCGACGGCTCTGCGCAGGTAGACGCTCCCCTGTTCTTCTGTAGGATCGTACTCTTCCAGTTCGTCGATGGCTGCCAGGGTCTCTTCGTAGAGGGAAGGCGCCAACTCCATTACCTCTCCGTACACTGCGCCTTCCCCAGCTTCGAGATAGGGGTAGCCCCCGTCCCTGACGAAAAAAAGTTTCCCCCGCACCCTTGCCGGTCGCTCCGAGAGGGTCCGCCCCTGAAGGTACCGCCGGTAGTTCTTCTCCCCCCGCCTGAGCGTTCCGTAGACGAAGATCGGGAGGACTTCTCCCTTGCGCATACCCCTTCTCCTTTGTTCAGTTCTTTTCAAGGTACCAGAAACAGCGGCGGGGTTGTATCGTTCTTGTCG
>JBFHXN010000622.1:0-1758 GCA_041598955.1 Desulfuromonadales bacterium
CCCCCCCCCCCCCCCCCCCCAGCCATGAGCTTCAGGGTGGCGAGGTCGGCACCCAGGGGGCGCAGGCTGAAGTAGCGAAGGGCGCAGAGGGGGATCTCGCGAAGCCTGCGGCGGGGCCAGCCCCGCAGGACCAGGACCCGGCGGTCGGTGAGGGCATAGAAGAGCCCCTCCCACTCGAGGCGCGCCAGGACCAGGTGCCCGGCGACAAGGTAGAGAGCGACCAGCAGGAAGGGAACGGGCAGCCAGGCGGCCATCGCCGAGCCCCCGCCGGCGGCCAGATCCCGTCCGAGCCACCACCAGACCAGGGTGGGCAGAAGCAGGACCAGCCCGGCCAGGGAGTGGGCCCCGTTTCGGAAGGTGTAGCAGCGCGGAGCGGGCCGGCCGCTCCAGAGCACCTTTTCGCCCGGCTCCAGCAGGGGGGCCCAGTCCATCATCGCCCCGCCAGGGCGGCTGCCCTCTGGGCCGCGGTCTGCCCGACCTTTCCCCGGGGATCGGCCTCGGCGACGGCCCTGTAGAGCTCCAGGGCCCTGGCGGGCTGTCCCCCCTTCTCGTACCCCTCGGCGAGCAGAAAGCCCCCCTGCAGGGTGGGGAGGAGTTCCAGACTGCGCTCCAGTTCACTGATCGCCGACCCCGTCTCCCCCTTCTGCAGGTAGACGTAACCGAGCCCCAGGTGGGACTGGTAGTATCCTCCGTCGCGCTGGATGGCCTGCAGCAGGTGACGCCGGGCCGGCACCAGGTCCTCGGCCCGCAGGTAGGCAAACCCCAGGCCTGCATAGATGAGGGCCTCGTCGGGGGCCGCCTTGAGGGCCTGGTGGAAGGTCTCGATGGCGCCGTTGAGATCCCCGGAGGCCTCCTGGGCCCGGGCCTGGTCGTAAAGCTCGTAGCCCCGCCGGGTCTTGAGCACCGAAGAGGTCGCCCTGGCGAACTCCTTGGCCCCGAGGCGGTACCGGGGATCCCCGGGGAGCCCGGCGTAGTTCTGCTGCAGGTAGTCGCGGTTGGCGTCGAGACGCTCCTTGGAGAAGGGATGGGAGCGGAAGAGCCCACCGAGCCAGGAGGGCTTGGCCCCCCCCTCGACCTGGCGGTAGAAAATCTCCTGCAGCTGCACCGCCCCCTGGGGATCGTAGCCGGCCCGGACCATGTAATCGATCCCCAGCCGGTCCGACTCCCGCTCCTGCTCCCGGCTGTAGGAGCGGTCGACGAGGCTCGCGGCGAGCTGCCCCGCCTGCTCGGCGGCCACCCCGTACCCCGAATCCCCCGTGGCCCCGGAAACCACGGCCAGTGCGACATTGAGCAGGGTTCCCCGCTGCATCCCCTGCACCGAGTGACGGGAGGTCACGTGCCCCACCTCGTGCCCCAGGACCGCGGCCAGTTGGGCCTCGTTCTCCAGGGTGACGAGCAGTCCCCGGGTGACGGCGATGAACCCTCCTGGAAGGGCAAAGGCGTTGGGGGAGGAGTCGTTGACGACCTTGAAGCGGTAGGGAAGCTCGGGACGGTGGCTCACCCGGGCGAGCCTCCCGCCCACCTCGGAGAGGTAGGCGGCCAGAACCGGATCGGGGAGTTCCCCCCCCATCTGCTGCAGCGCCTTGGGAAAGGTCTTCTCTCCGAGGGCGATCTCCTCGACCGTGGAGACCTGAAACAGGGAGAGCTCCTGGCGGCCCGTGACCGGATTGACGGCACAAGCGGCCAGGGTGAGAAGAAAGGCGGCCGCAGCCAGGGACCTTACGATCCGTGTGAATTTTGCCATCCCTTGCGCCCCTC
>JBFHXN010000623.1:0-1756 GCA_041598955.1 Desulfuromonadales bacterium
GGGCCTTCTACACCCGCTGCACCGATTGCCATTCGCAGATCCACGGCACGGACATCCCCTCCAGCAAGGGGCGCGGCACCTTCCTCGCCCGCTGATGGCCCGAACGGCAGATGCCCTCACACAGGAGACGAATCGTGGCTGACATCAAATCGACGGCAAAAGCGGCCCTGCTCCTCGCGGCCCTCCTTTTCATGAACCATCCCGCACAGGCGGAGGAAGCCTCCGCCCCGGGGAACGACTCCTTTCTCGCCCACAAGCTGACCCTCGGCTACCGGGCGATCAGCACCGACGACAACCCCCACCGCGCCGCCCAGTACGACTCCCTCGATTCGGGCCCCGTGGCCGCCATCGACGTCAGGGCGGGGACGGCCCACAACTACGCCCTTCTCGATCTGGGGTACATCAGCGAGAAGGACTACCAGGGGGAGCTCGACCTCAACTACAAAGGGGCCCTGCGCTTCAACCTCTTCTCCCAGAGCCTCTTCCACAACCTCGACCACTTCCCGAACAATCCGGCGGTCCGCCCGGAACCTGTCACAAATACCCATATCCCCATGGTGGCCTACGCCGATGCCGACCCCGCCCGGGAATATGGCGTGCAGGTGGAGCAGAACGCGGCCCGGCTGCGGGCCAAGCATCCCCTCTACCCGGCCCACCTCAACGTGGGCTACTGGCGCCTGGAGCGCTCGGGCAAACAGCAGTTGCGCTACGTCCGAGAGGGTGAGGCGACGGGGACCGCCTGCGACACCTGCCATGTCAACAGCCGGACCCGCTCCGTCGACCGGGTCACCGAGGAGGTGACCGCCGGCTTCGATGCCCACCTGGGCCCCGTCGATCTCGTCTACGAGTTTCTCAACCGCGAATTCCGGGACAAGAACATCCCCCGGGACTTCTTCGACACAGGCATCATGGGGCAGCGGGCCGCCGGGGTCTACCAGCACGACGAGAACCCCGACTCGCGCCTCCAGTCCCACACGGTGAAGGTCCACAGCTCCCTCGCCGGCGGAGCCGTCGCGGCGGCCAGCTACACCATCGGCCAGCGGGAGAACCGCTCCGACCTCGTCGACGTGCAGGGAGTCATGTCGGAGACCGACTTCCAGAAGGCGACCGGCGACCTAACCTGGATCCCCCTCAGCAAGCTGACCTTCAACTTCCGCTACCGCTGGCTCGACCTCGACAACGAGAACAGCTCTACCCTGACGACCACCCACCTGACCCCCGCGGCCATGAACCCTCTGCCGGTACGGGAGAACATCGACACGACCCGGGGGAGTGCCCAGGCCACCGTCTCCTATCGCCCCATCGGCAAACTGACCCTCAAAGGGGAATATCAGCGGGAGGAGATCCACCGGGGCAACACCGGCGACCCCGTTCAATGGAGCCTGCTCCCCCTCTTTTTCGGCACCCTGACCATCGACCCGGTCTGGGAGCTCCCCGAGGAGGAGGTCATCAACCGCTACCGCGTCGGCTTCCAGGCCCGCCCCCTCGACCGGGGCCGGCTCAAGGTCAACGGCTGGTACCAGATCCAGACCACCGACGACCCGGCCTACGGCATCTCCGTCGAAGACGGGCACGCCGCCTTCCTCGGTGCCCAGTGGATGCCGGCCAAGCGCTTCGGCCTGACGGCCAACCTGAGGGCCGACCGGACGGAGAACACCCACCGCCTGGTCCAGTTCGACAGCGCTCTGCCGCCGACCACCTACACCTTCGACCGGCAGGCGGAAAACCAGAACCTGACGGCCGGGCTCTGGGTCAA
>JBFHXN010000624.1:0-1752 GCA_041598955.1 Desulfuromonadales bacterium
CCCAGTTTCTCGATCCGCTCGGAGGGGCTCACCACGTCGGTGAGCCGGATGCCGAACTTGTCGTTGACCAGCACCGCCTCCCCCCGGGCGATGAGCCGGGCGTTGACATAGACGTCGAGGGGCTCGCCGGCCAGCTTGTCGAGCTCGATGACGTTGCCTTCCCGCATCTGCAGCAGGTCCTTGATCAGCATCCGGGAGCGGCCGACCTCCACCGAGATGTTCAGGGGGATGTCGAGGAGGAAATCGAGGTTCTTGTGGGGCTCCTGCGTACTGGGAGCCGCCGGCGCCTTGGGGGGAGCCGCCGCGGGGGCCTGGGTCTTCTCAGAGCTGTTCATCGTTGTCTCCAGAGGTCTGTTTGCGAACGATGCGCACCGCCTTGCTGCCGTTGCGCACGCCGGCCATGCCGGCGAACTTGGGCTTGCCCTCCACCAGCACCTGCAGGGGGGCGTTGGGACCGCAGCCGAGGTCGATGATGTCGCCGACCTGGAAGTTGAGGATATCCCGCACCTTCAGCCGGACCTCCCCGATGCGGGCGCAGAGGGTGGTCTCGATCATCTCCGCCTCCCGGGAGAGCCGCTGCTGCCAGGCTCCGGCCTGGGACTGGACCGGGGAGTGGAAGCCGTCCCGCAACCGGTCCCGCAGCGGCTCGAGGGAGGCGTGGGGGATCACCAGCACGAGCTGCCCCGAGAGCTGATCGACGTTCACCGCCAGCCGGGCCACCATCACCCCCGAGTCGGCGGGGACGATGTTGACCATGCGGGGGTTGTTCTCAATCCTCAGCAGGGCCGGCTCGATCTTCTCGATCCCCTGGAAGGCCTTCTGCAGGTCGCCGCAGAGATCTTCCATGACGCTGCGGATGAGGTTGATCTCGATGGCGGTGAGGGCCCTGTCGAGTTTCACGGGCCGCCCCTCCGTCGCCCCGCCGAGCAGCACCTCCACCAGCACGAAGGCGAGGGGGCCGTCGAGCATCATCAACCCCCCCGTCTTGAGGGGGTCGAGCCTCAGCAGGCCCATGGCGCTGTGGGCGGGAACCCCCTGGAGGAACTCGTCGAATTCCATGGAATCGAGGGCCTCGAGCTTGGCGGTCACCGAGCGCTGCAGGCGGTTGGTCAGGGAGATGGCGCCGTTGCGGCCGAAGAGGTCGAAGACGATGTCGAGGTTGGGGAGCCTCCAGCGCCCCGCCCCGGGAACCTGCACCAGGTCGAGGCGGGTGGCGGAGCGCCCTCCCCGGCCCGGGCCGACGCCCTCCTGAGTCCCGACCTCCCCCTCCTTGACGGCGGCCAGCAGGTCGGAGATTTCGTTTTTGGAAAGGATTCGTTCCACAGGGTCACCTATTGGACGACGAAGTCGGTGAAGTAGATGGTCTTGACCTTGCCCGTTTTGAGCAGGCCGTTGATCCTGGCGACCAGCTCGGCCCGCAGCTGCTGCTTCCCCTGCAGGTCGCGGATCTCGTCGAAGGTCTTGCTGCCGATCAGCAGCAGCACCGCGTCGCGGATCTGGGGACGGCGCAGCTCGATCTCGCTCGCCGCCTCGGGGGCAGCCAGCTCCAGGGTCATGGAGGCCTTGAGGTACCGGGTCCCCTGGGGATCGAGGATATTGACGATGAAGTCCTCCAGCTTGACCAGGGGGCCCAGGCCGGAACTGGAGCCCCCCCCCTGCCCGTCACCCTCGCCCGTGGGCTCCTGCCCGGCCGCCGCTGCCGCAGCCACCGGGACCGAGCGGGCCCCCAGCAGATAGCCGGCCACGCCGACG
>JBFHXN010000625.1:0-1745 GCA_041598955.1 Desulfuromonadales bacterium
AGGAGCAGGTCATGCTCATCGCCCAGGTGCTGGGGAGCTACACCCTGGGGGGCGCCGACCTGCTGCGCCGGGCGATGGGGAAGAAAAAACCCGAGGAGATGGCCAAGGAGAGGGAGAAGTTCCTCCAGGGGGCCAAGGAGAACGGCCTCGACGTCAAGAAGGCGGGGGCCGTCTTCGACCTGATGGAGAAGTTCGCCGAGTACGGCTTCAACAAGTCCCACTCGGCGGCCTACGCCCTGGTCGCCTACCAGACCGCCTACCTCAAGGCCCACTATCCCGTGGAATTCATGGCCGCCCTGTTGACGGAGGACATGGAGAACACCGACAAGGTGGTGAAGAACATCAACGAGGTGCGCTCCATGGGCATCTCGGTCCTTCCCCCCGACATCAACGCCTCCGACCGCTCCTTCACCGTCCACGACAAGTCCATCCGCTTCGGGATGGGGGCCGTCAAGGGGGTGGGGGGAGCCGCCCTGGAGGCGATCGTGGAGGCCCGGGGGGAGGAGGTCTTCAGCTCCTTCTACGATGTCTGCGAGCGGGTCGACCTGCGGCGGGTCAACAAGAAGGTGGTGGAGGCCCTGGTCAAGTGCGGCGCCTTCGATTCCCTGGGGGGAAAGCGGGCCCAGTATATCGAGGCCCTCGAGGACGCCATGGAGGTCGGCCAGCGGGTGCAGCGGGAGAAGGCCCAGGGGCAGGAGTCCCTCTTCGGCAGCGCCGAGATCGTCTCCCACAGCGGCAACGGCCACGGCAAGCTCCCCGAGATCGAGGAGTGGCCCGAGAACATCCGCTTGACCTTTGAAAAAGAGGCTCTAGGTTTTTATATCACCGGACACCCCCTGGCCCGGCACCGCGAGGCCATGGAGCGCTTCGCCACCTGCCCCGCCGCCGAGCTGATCGAGCGCCAGGACAAGGAAGAGGTCAAGGTCTGCGGGATCGTGGCCGGGCTCAAGGAGCTCACCACCAAGAAAGGGGACCGGATGGCCTTCGCCACCCTCGAGGACCTCACCGGCTTCGTCGAGGTGGTGATCTTCCCCGAGGTCTACCGGGCCTGCGTCGACCTGCTCAAGAGCGAGGAGCCGGTCCTCGTCGCCGGCGCCCTCGACGTGGGGGAGGAGGCGTGCAAACTGCTCGCCAATGAAATCGTCCCCCTGCGGGAGGCCAAGGAGAAGCTCACCAAACGGGTTCACTTCAGGCTCAGCGCCCCCGACGCCGACCCCCGCCGCCTGCGCTCCCTCAAGGACCTCATGCGGCGGCACCGGGGGGGATGCGAAGCCTGGCTGCACCTGGTCAACCCCCAACGCACCGAAACGGTCATCGCCCTGCCCAAGGATATCCGGGTGGCCGCCACCGACCAGATCATGGATGACGCCGAAAAGCTTTTCGGTTATCACGTCGTCACTTTCGAGTGACCACAGGAGAGACGGATGCAATCCTACCTTGAGTTTGAAAAACCCCTTGTCGAGCTGGAGCAGAAGATCCGCGAGCTGCGGGACTACTCCACGGAAAATGTCGACTTTTCGAGCGAAGTCCAGAAGCTCGAGAAAAAGGCCGAGAAGCTGCGGGAGGAGATCTTCACCAACCTCACCCGCTGGCAGCGCACCCAGCTCGCCCGTCACCAGACCCGCCCCTACACCCTCGACTACGTCAAGCATATCTTCACCGACTGGTTCGAGGTCCACGGCGACCGCAACTTCCGCGACGATCCGGCCCTGGTCTGCGGCTTCGCCCGTTTCGACGGAGATCCC
>JBFHXN010000626.1:0-1729 GCA_041598955.1 Desulfuromonadales bacterium
AGAGGAGTATGCCGACCTGATGGGGACCTCCCGCTGAGGCGAGGCTCCACCCTCCGATCACCACGA
This sequence comes from Desulfuromonadales bacterium, assembly GCA_041598955.1. Taxonomy (GTDB): domain Bacteria; phylum Desulfobacterota; class Desulfuromonadia; order Desulfuromonadales; family JBFHXN01; genus JBFHXN01. The sequence continues at coordinate 67 of JBFHXN010000626.1, forward strand.
AGAAAGGCCTGCCGCATGGCAGGCCTTTCTTCGTTCGGGGGGATTCGGGCTCAAGGCCGGGTCAATGCTCCAGGGGGAGACTGCCGGGGGCGAGGGCCCCGGGGAAGAGGGGGGAGCCGCTCCGGGAGGGGACGGCGGCGAAGACCTGGGCGAACTCATCGGCCGGCAGGGGGCGGCAGAAGTAGTGCCCCTGCATCTCAACGCAGTGACGGGAGCGCAGGAAGCTCAACTGGGACAGGGTTTCCACCCCCTCGGCGATGATCCGGATGCCGAGGCTGCGGGCCATGGCGATGATGGTCTCGACGATGGTGGCGTCGCTGGTGTTGAAACCGAGGCTGCGCACGAAGCACTGGGCGATCTTGATCCGGTCGATGGGAAAGTTCTTCAGGTAGGAGAGGGAGGAGTAGCCGGTGCCGAAGTCGTCGATGGCCACGTGGATTCCCCGCTCCTTGAAGGACGACAGGATTCCGGCGGCCCGCCGGGCATCGACCATCAAAACGCTCTCCGTCAGCTCGAGTTCGAGCAGGTCGGGGGAGAGCCCCGTCTCCGCGAGAATCCGGTCGATCAGCCCCACCAGGTCGGGGTGGTTGAACTGGTGACCGGAGAGGTTGACGGCCATCCGCACGGGGGGGTGGCCGGCCTCCTGCCAGGCCCTGGCCTGGGTGCAGGCGGTACGCAGCACCCATTCGCCGATGTCGTTGATCAGGCCGTTCTCCTCGGCCAGGGGAATGAACTGCCCGGGGGGAATCATCCCCCGCTGGGGGTGATTCCATCTCAGCAGGGCCTCGACCCCAGTCATTTTTCCGCTGACCAGGTCGATCTGGGGCTGATAGCAGAGGCTGAACTGCTGCTGCTGAAGGGCCCTGTGGAGGCTCGTCTCGAGATGATGGCGCTCCTTGACCTTGTGGTTGAGCTCGGCCGAGTAGTACTGGAAGGTGTTGCGTCCCGCCTCCTTGGCGGCGTACATGGCCAGATCGGCGTTGGTCAGGAGCTGGTCGGCCGTTTCGCCGTCCACGGGCGCCAGGGCGAGGCCGATGCAGGCGGTGATGTAGACTTCGTGCCCGGCCAGCTCGAAGGGCTCGTTCAGGGCTCTGAGGAGATGTGCCGAAACGGCGGCCGCGTCGTCGGGGCGCTCCAGGGCGGGGAGGAGGACGACGAATTCGTCCCCCCCGAGGCGCGCCACGGTGTCCCCCTTGCGCACGGCGGCCTCCAGGCGCAGGGAGATCTCCCGAAGGAGCTGGTCTCCGGCGGCATGGCCCAGGGTGTCGTTGATGGATTTGAAGCGGTCGAGGTCGACGAAGAGCAGGGCGAGGGTCTTTTTGCTGCGGTGGAGCTGGGCGAGGGCGAGATCTAGGCGGTCCCTGAAGAGGGCCCTGTTGGGAAGGCCCGTCAGGGTGTCGAAGTAGGCGAGCAGGCGGGTTTCCCGCTCGGCCTGCTTGCGGGCGGTGATGTCGGTCAGGGTGACGGCCGTCCCGGTGAACCGGCCGGCGGCGTCCACAATCCGGGAGAAGCGGACCTCGAACTCCAGGGTCGCGCCCCCCGTTTCGTAGCTCTTCTCGAAAATCGTCTCGAGGGTGCCGTTTTCGGAGAACTCCTCGATCTCCGCCGCCAGCCAGGCGAGGGCTCCCTCCTTGCGGGACCCTCGGGCGTAGGGGGCTCCGGG
>JBFHXN010000627.1:0-1722 GCA_041598955.1 Desulfuromonadales bacterium
CACTCCCTCGACTGGGTCGACGTTTATGATCTGTCGATCCAGCCCTGCATCGGGTGCATGGCCTGCCGGCCTGACGGATGCTGCATGCTTCCCGAGGACGACGGGCACCGCATCGCGGAGAGGATCCGGACTGCGAATGGCCTTATCGTCGGCACCCCGACCCATTGGGGGAACATGAGCGCTCCTCTCAAAAACCTCTTCGACCGCGTCGTCCCCGCTTTGATCGGCGAGACTCCCCGCGGCCTCCCCTTTCCTCGTCACAGGGGAAAGCCGGCCGCCATCCTGACGGCCTGCGCCGCCCCCTGGCCCTTCAACGTTCTTGCCTCCGAGAGCCGGGGGGCCATCCGTTCCGTCGCCCACATCCTGGGCTACGGGGGATATGACCTGATCGGCACCCTGGCCCGGCCGGGCACGAGGTCAAAGCCCGAGATCACCCCCAAGGATCGACGCCGAGGGGAGGCCCTCGGTCTCAAAATTTCGGGGCGGCTCGCAAAGGCCCCGTAGAAGGTTCGCCCCCTGGCCCCTGGACCTCCTGACCCGTCCCGATGCTGCCTCCTCCCAACCCATGCCAAGGAGCCCCCCATGCCCACCAAGCACTCAGGTTCCTGCTCCTGCGGAGCCGTCCGGTTCAAGGTCGACGGCGGGATCAAGAACGTGGCCAACTGCCACTGCAACAGGTGCCGCAGGATCAACGGCTCCGCCTTCTCGACCTACGCTGTGGTCCACAGAGACAATCTCCAGATCCTGCAGGGGGACGACAAACTCTCGACCTACGCCATCTCGGAGCGCGCCGCGAAGAAGTTCTGCAGCCGCTGCGGCTCGGCCCTTTTCAACACCAACAGCCTCTATCCCGACTACAGGATGATCTACCTCGGCGCCTTCGACAGGGGCGCTGACCTGAAACCGAGGATAAACGTCTACTGCTCGAGCATGCTCGACTGGGTGCCCGGGGTGTCTGATCTGCCGAGCTTCCAGGAGGAGTTCAAGCCCTGACAGGACCCGACGCATCGCCTTCCCGGGGATATCCCCCCCCCTTCTCAAGGAGATTTTTCTATGGACCGCAGCGAAGTGGTGGTGACCGACATCCGCATGCCCTTTTTCTCCATGGTGGTCTTCATGGTCAAATGGGTGATCGCCTCCATCCCGGCCCTCGTCATTCTCTGGCTGATCGGCGGTGGGCTCATGATGGCGATGCAGATGCTGATGGGTGGGATGCCGGGGATGATGCACCACCCCTGATCGCGGCGAGTTTCTGCTTGCCTCATCATATGATTTTGTGAATATATTTTTATTTGAATGTCTGGGTGGTTCGTGACAGACTCTACCGACCCGGCACCCCCGCCGGAGCAAAACCCCGGAGGAGAGACCATGTCACAGGGAATCCAGATCACCGTGGGCGAACTGAAGGAAATCCTCGATCATTTCACCGACGAGACTCTCGTCGATTTTGACGCCCCCGGCGACGGACAGCTCGCCTTTCACCGCCTCCAGGTCCTGGGCACCAGCGGGGTGCTCATCGAGCTCAATCCCCCGCCGGGGTGACCGACTCCCCTCCCCCCGGCCCGTCTCGACAGGACAAAGAAAAAGCCCGCAACCAGAACCGGCTGCGGGCTTTTTCTCGTCCAGACATCCCTTGGGTGAAATATGTTTCAGTAGAGGGTGAGGGCCTTCACCGTCCCGTCGAGACTCCCCCGGGAGATGTAGCTGATGGCCCCGGGGTGG
>JBFHXN010000628.1:0-1719 GCA_041598955.1 Desulfuromonadales bacterium
ATCCCCGAGAGGTAGTCGATGCGGTCGGTGTAGGGGATGAACTGGTTCCAGTGCTGGCGCTCGCCGATCTTCTCGGCGGCGCGGTGGTGGTAGCCGATGTCGGCGTCGATGTCGACGACCTCCTCCCCCTCGAGCTTGAGAACGAGGCGCAACACGCCATGGGTGCCGGGATGGTGGGGGCCGAGGTTGAGGACCATCGTCCCGGCGCCGCCTTCGACCGGAGACCCCCTGAAGAAATCGCCCCCGTCCCGGGGGATCATGGTGGCGGCGGTGGCGGCGGTGTAGGGGGGCATCTCCGTGGCCCGGGAGGGGTGGCTCTTGCGCAGCGGGTGCCCCAGCCACGACTCGGGCATGAGGATGCGCCGCAGGTCGGGGTGGCCGGCGAAGGAGATGCCGAACATGTCGAAGGCTTCCCGTTCGTACCAGTTCGCGTTCGGCCACAACGAGGTGATGGAGGGGGCCTCGGGGGAGGGGCCGGTAAGGGGGACCTTGACCCGCAGGTAGCCGGGATCGTCGAAGGAGAGGAGATGGTAGACCAGGGTGTAGTCGTGCCCGGGGCGCTTCGCTCGGGCACTCTCGTCGACGGCCGTGATGTCCTCGAGGCGCCGGACGCGCGTCGGCGCCTCGTTCTTGAGGAAGGCAAGAACCTCCGGGGCTGTGGCGGCCTCGCAGAGGAAGGTCGGCATGTCCCGCCCCCCGGGGTCTTCCTTGACCTTCTCGTCGAAGCGCACCGCCAGGGCGCGGCGCAGGTCGCCCGTCGAGGGAGAAAAGGTGACCTTCGGCTGGGGCGGGGTCCAGATGAGGGGGGAGCGGGAGCCGGGGAATTCGGGATGCTGCAGAGAGGATCCGCGGATCGGGGCGTTGCCGTAGCCGGGGCCGCGGGTGTCGCGGCTCTTGGTGCTGCCGTCGACCAGCACCGGTACCGTCGTCCCCTCGTTCCCTCCCTGCAAGCCGAGGACCTTGCGCGCCGGTCGCTCCTCGGCGGCGATCTTTTCCTGCAGCAGGAGAAGCCCCTCCATGAAGGCCTCGGGGCGGGGGGGACAGCCGGGGATGTAGACGTCGACGGGGAGCAGCTGGTTGACCCCCTGGATGACGGAGTAGGAATCGTACATCCCCCCCGAGTTGGAGCAGCTCCCCATGGAGATGACCCACTTGGGGTTGGCCATCTGCTCGTAGAGACGGAGGATGGTCGGCCCCATCTTCTTGAAGGGGGTCCCGGAAATGACCATCAGGTCGGCCTCCCGGGGGGTGCCGCGGAGGACCTCGGCGCCGAAACGGGCCAGGTCGAAGCGGGGGGTCATGCTGGTCATCATCTCGACGAAGCAGCAGGAGAGGCCGAAGAACATCGGCCACAGGCTGTTCTTGCGCCCCCAGTTGATGGCGTCGTCGAGGGTGGTGAGGATGACGTTGTCCGGAATTTCTTCCCTCATTCACCCCTCCCCGATTTTGCCCGGCGGCGCCCCGCCCGGGGGCCCCAGTCGAGGCCGCCGGTCTTCCAGAGGTGGATGAGGCCGAGAAAGAGGATGAGGATGAAAAAGGCGACCTGGGCGAAGCCGCCCCAGCCGAGGCGGTCGTAGGCGACGGCCCAGGAGACGACGAAAATCATCTCGACGTCGAAGACGATGAAGAAGATGGCCACCAGGTAGAAGGGAACCGGTTCCCCGAGACGGGCCTCCCCGGAGGGGATCACTCCCGATTCGTAGGGCTGTCCCTTGGCTG
>JBFHXN010000629.1:0-1718 GCA_041598955.1 Desulfuromonadales bacterium
CCAGGGGGCGGCGCAGGCCGTCAGGATGGCGGCCGGCTTTCCCCTGTGACGAGGAAAGGGGAGGCCGCGGGGAGTCTCGCCGATCAAAGCGGGGACGACGCGGTCGAAGAGGTTTTTGAGAGGGGCGCTCATGTTCCCCCAATGAGTCGGGGTGCCGACGAGGAGGCCCTTCGCAGTCCGGATCCTATCCACGATGCGGTGCCCGTCGTCCTCGGGAAGCATGCAGCATCCGTCAGGCCGGCAGGCCATGCACCCGATGCAGGGCTGGATCGACAGATCATAAACGTCGACCCAGTCGAGGGAGTGGTTGCGACCCGCCGCGTCGCCAACGACCTTGAGCAGGCTGGCCACGATTCCGTCAGTTTTGGGGCTGCCGTTGAGAAGGAGGAGAGACATGGCGTTGGATCGAACTCCCTTGGGGAGAGCTAAAATGTTTTCGTCAATTCGACACCATCGACGACCATTTTCCATTTCGAGTCCATGTCGACGAAGGGCGGTTTTGTGACCTCGAAGGTGGTGGACAGGAAGCCGATGCCGACGGTGAAATTGTCGCCGACGAATGCCTGCAGAGGCCCGTTGACGGAGACCTTCGCTCCCCCTGAATGAAAACTAATCCCTTGAGTAACCTTTTGAGCAGACCAAGTCAAATGAAAAGCTCGGGGCCCCATTCCTCCCGGGGGAGTTTCCATAGCTTGCGGAATCGGAAGTGTCATTTATTGTTGGAATCCCAAGGCCGACTCGGGGCAGAGGCATTGGTGGTTGATGTCCGCCAGGGTGTTTTCTGTTATAATACAGAGGGTTAAGGGCGCGGCTGGGTCGGCGTCACCTAAGAAATGGAGGTGAGACATGATCAGTGGTCGGAGGTTCCGCACCTGGGCAAAATTCGCCCTTGCTTTTCTATGTACAGGGCTGCTCGGGAGCTGCAACGGAGATGGATCGAGCAGGACGACGACGATCCAGAGTCCGGTTCTTGAGGCACCCGCAAGGGTTTCGGCCGCCGGGACAGACCTGCTCGTATCAGACTATGGGGGGCAGGCGGTGGTCGTCATGGGCAAGGACGATCTCGGTATCCGCTTGAGGATTCCGGTCCAAGGACGCCCCACGGGGGTCGCGCAGGCCGCAGGGTTGCTGGTGATCGGGAACCGTGATGACGGCAGCGTGGGTGTTTACTCTCCCCGGGGAGTTTTCAGTCATTATCTGGGCAGTGGACCCGGAGAGTTTCAGCAACCCAACGATTTGGCGGTGGACGAGGGGAGCGGGCTGGTTTATGTCGTCGACACCCTGGCCAAGGCGATCAAAGTCTACAATCTGACGGACGGCACCGCCGCAGGGACTGTGGGGGGCGGGAGTCTTTTTCAGCCGACGGCTCTCGCCCTCGATCCCCTGGACGGGGAGATCCTGGTCAGCGACTTCGGTGACGGAGTGACGCCCGCCCGGGTCTCCATCTTCACTGCCGCAGGAGTGTTCGACCGGGCCATCCCGGCCGCCAACGGGCCCTTCTCCACCCCCCAGGGGCTCTACGCCGACCTGGCAGGGCGGATTTTTCTGGTCGATGCCCTCTCCGGCGAGGTTCTGGTCTTCGACGGGGCGGGATCTCTTCTGAAGGTGCTCGGTGGGATCGGCACCGGCAACGGGGAGCTCTTCTACCCCCTTGACGTGCTGCTCGACGAGGGGAGCCAGGATCTCTTCGTGACCGACAACCGCAACGGCCGACTGGC
>JBFHXN010000630.1:0-1713 GCA_041598955.1 Desulfuromonadales bacterium
CAGATCGTCTACCGCGACCTCGTGCGCCACGACTACCGCACCTTCCAGGAGCGGGTCTGCCGCCTGGCCAACGCCCTGCGGAGACTGGGGATCGGCCCCGGGGACACGGTGGCGGTCATGGACTACGACAGCCACCGCTATCTCGAGTGCTTCTATGCCGTGCCGATGATCGGCGCGGTGCTCCACACGGTCAACGTGCGCCTCTCGCCGGAGCAGATCCTCTACACCATCGACCACGCCGAGGACGATCTGCTCCTCGTCCACGCCGATTTCCTCCCCATCCTCGAGCAGATCAAGTGGCGCATCGACACGGTCCGCGGCTACCTCCTGCTGAGGGACGACGGGGCCACCCCCGAGACCCAGATCCCCCTGGCGGGGGAGTACGAAGAGCTGCTGGCCGCCTCGGAGCCGCGGTGCGATTTCCCCGACTTCGACGAGAACACCCGGGCCACCACCTTCTACACCACCGGCACCACGGGGCTGCCCAAGGGGGTCTACTTCAGCCATCGGCAGCTCGTCCTGCACACCCTCGGAGCCCTGGCCGCCCTGGGGACGCCGGCCAAGCAAGGGAGGTTCCACCAGCAGGACGTCTACATGCCGATCACCCCCATGTTCCACGTCCATGCCTGGGGATTCCCCTACGTCGCCACCGCCCTGGGGGTGAAGCAGGTCTACCCGGGCAAGTATGCCCCGGAGACCCTGCTCGAGCTCATCGAGAGGGAGGGGGTGACCCTGAGCCACTGCGTGCCGACCATCCTGCACATGCTCCTCAATCATCCCCACGCCGAGCGGGTCGATCTCTCACGCTGGAAGGTGCTCATCGGAGGCTCGGCCCTCCCCAAGGCCCTCTGCCGGGCGGCCCTCGACCGGGGGATCGACATCTTCTCCGGGTACGGCATGTCGGAGACCTGCCCCCTGCTCACCCTGGCCCACCTCGGCCCCGGGGACCTCGACGGCGAAGGGGAGGTGGAGCTTCGCTGCAAGACCGGCCGCCCCATGCCCCTGGTCGATCTGCGCCTGGTCGACGAGGAGATGGGGGATGTCCCCTCCGACGGGGAGAGTGTCGGGGAGATCGTGGTCCGCGCCCCCTGGCTCACCCAGGGCTATCTCAAGGACCACAAGAACTCCGAGCAGCTCTGGCGGGGGGGATACCTCCATACGGGGGACGTGGCCCAGATGGATCCCCGGAGGTACGTCAAGATCACCGACCGGATCAAGGACGTCATCAAGTCGGGGGGGGAGTGGCTCTCCTCCCTGGAGCTGGAGGATATCCTCTGCCATCACCCGGCCGTGGCCGAGGCGGCCGTCATCGGCGTGACGGACGCCAAATGGGGGGAGCGTCCCCTGGCCCTGGTCGTCCCCAAGCCCAAGGCCGCCTCCGGGCTCTCGGAGAAGGAGCTTCTCCACCACGTGAGGGAGTTCGTCGACAAGGGGATCCTCTCCAAGCAGGCGGTGCTGCTGAAGGTCCGGTTCATCGAGGCCGTCGATCGGACCAGCGTCGGAAAGGTCAACAAGAGGCTGCTTCGGGAGAAGTACGGGGACCCAAAGCACTGAAAAACCCCCATCTGCGGCGTTTCCCCTGATCTCGTCGCTGCGACGTAGCTGCCGCTACGCCTCACTCCTCGATCGGCGGGCGCCTTGCATCTGGAGGTTTTTGAGCACCCTGGATGATCCGTTTGACAATGAGAAGGGCCGACTGCCTGGGCAGTCGGC
>JBFHXN010000631.1:0-1711 GCA_041598955.1 Desulfuromonadales bacterium
CGCCGCAGCCTCTCGTACTCTCCCGACAGAACACGGGCCCAGGTCCCGTAGGCGGAGCGCGTCTCGAGAATGGGCGCCCCGTCTCCGGCCCCGTCCTCCTGGTCGAGCTGGTGAGCGAACTCGTGGATCACCACGTTGTGACCATCGCTGAAATTGAGAACACCGCGCTTGACGCCGTCCCAGGCCAGTACCACCGCTCCGGTTCTCCACGACTCACCCAGGCGCACCGAAGCCTCGTCCTGCTCGTTGCGGGCCACGTAGGCTGAAGGGTAGACGAGAATGGAGTAGAGATTCGGGTAGCAGCGTATCCTGCGATTGAGGAGCAATAGACAGGCCTGCGCAGCCACCGTTACCCGGATCTCGTCGTCCAGCTCCAGGCCGCCGCACCCCTCGAAGGACTTGTCGTGGAGAAACATCTTGACGTAGCCCTGCAGCTGCCCTTGAAGAGCCGGTGACAGCTTCTCGTAAGGGGGGATGTTCTCTTCGATGATCCGCAACCACGGGGGAGGAAAAGGACGGGCCAGGGCAACCCTCCGCCGGTAAGTTTTGGCGAGGGTGCTGCCGACAAGGGCCAGAAGAAGAGTGCCGAGAAGGGGGATCATCACGTCGTGGAGGGACATGGCGGGTCAGGACGCTCCAAAGGGGTGAGGAAGAGAGGATGGCAAGGGGAAGAGCCCCCCCGAAACCGCATCCCGATACGCATGAAGCCATTGACTCCCGGAAAAAGAGGGCTACATTAGAGCGTGCGAAACGCCATCACAATACCCATGATTTCAAGGAGGATCAACCATGTTCTTCAGACAACGAATCCAGGCCCCTTCGGTTCTGCGCATCGCAGGCACCGCGGCCGCGATGATGCTGCTCCTGGCTGCCGCGGGATGCGTCTCCTCGGGCACCTACAAGGAGGCGCTCCAGGAAAAAGATCTTCTGTCCCAGAAGGCCGACCAGCTCGAATCCGAAAAGAATGCCGCCCTGGAAAAAGTGGCCTCCCTCGAGATCGAGAAGAGCCAGCTGCAGCAGCTGACCCAGCAGACCGAAGAGGAAAAGGCCCGGATGGCTGCCGCCGTGGAGGCCGCCAAGGCCGAGGCGGCCAAGCAGAAAGCCACCTTCGACAGCCTGCGGGGCCAGTTTTCCGAGGAGATGAAGTCGAACCAGGTCAAGATCGAGATGCTCAAAACGGGGATCAAGGTCAACCTGGCCCAGGAGGTTCTTTTCCCGTCCGGGTCGGCGAAGTTGAACGACTCGGGTGAAGCGATCCTGCGCAAGATCGCCCCCGACCTCAAGCAGGGCTCCTACCAGCTCATTGTGGCCGGATTCACAGACAATGTCGCCATCAGCTCCGGCCTGCTCGATCGCTACCCCAGCAACTGGGAGCTCGCCGGGGCCCGGGCCGCCAGCGTGGTCCGCCTCCTCGAAAAGGAGGGTGTCCCCCCGGAGCGCATGGTGGCCACCTCCTTCGGCGAAAACAGCCCCGTGGCCGGCAACGATACCCCCGAGGGTCGGGCCCAGAATCGCCGGATCGAGATCAGCCTCCGCCCCGTCGAGATCGAAACCGCCCAACCCTGACGACTCTCCAATGGAGAGGCTCCCCTCCGGGGTGCCTCTCCGGTTTCAGGTTCAAAAAACAGAAAAAAGGCACCTCCGGCGGATCGGAGGTGCCTTTTTTTTACGGTCCTATAACCAATAAAAAGGTTGTGACAGAGGTTGTCAC
>JBFHXN010000632.1:0-1710 GCA_041598955.1 Desulfuromonadales bacterium
GCAGACGGCCAAAAATAAAAGCCGCCCCAAAAGAAAAAGCCGAAGGTAAAGGAGGTGAAGCCGCGCATGGTTTGTCCCACTGTGTGACGTTGAAGCTCCTGAGTACCAGATTCCCCGGCAAATGGCAAGGGGGAAATCCGCCGGGGCGCCGGCCGGCCCGAATTTCTCCTTGACACCCCCGGTCAATTTCGTTATATATGCTGCCCTCACATCGATGCCCAGGTAGCTCAGTCGGTAGAGCAGAGGACTGAAAATCCTCGTGTCGGCGGTTCGATTCCGTCCCTGGGCACCACTTGAGATCCAAAAGGCCCTGCGATTCACGTCGCAGGGCCTTTTTTCTTGTCCCCTCTTCCAGCTTCCCTCCCCGGCCTTCCTGTTCAGGAGGGTTTCATAAGCTTCCGCAGGGTTCTTCGGATATCCTCGGGCCCGAAGGAATCGGAAAAGCAGCCCGCCCCGGCATAGGCATCGTAGCAGCGAACCTGCTCGGCGAGGTGTCGGACCTCTTCTCCTGCCGCGGCGAAACGCTCCGGATGGGCAAGAACCTCCCCGATCTCCTCCGCGAACCCGTCGGGGAAATCCCCTTCCTCCCGCTTGAGATCGAGCTCCTGCTCCAACTCCTCGAAAGGGCTCATCCCTCTTCCCTTCCAGGTCTTGTCATTTCGGACCCCAGCACCAGGGCCCGCGTCAGAACGAGGGCGTCGGCCACCTTCTTGCGCCCGCCGGTCACCAGGCGCTGCACGGTCCCCCGGGAAACCCCCATGCGCTCCCCCGCTTCCTCCTGGGTCAGCCCCTCACCGTCGCAAAGGCGCAGGGCTTCCAACTCGTCGTCAGGGAGATGGATCCGCTCCAGTTCCTTGAGGGGGATGCCGGCCGGCTTGAAAACTGAACTCCCCGGAGGACGGTGGGGGCAGGCGCAATGGCGCGGCTTTCTCGGGCGTGGGGACATGTTCTGCCTCTCTCCTTGCGTTGACCCATTTGATTGGATAACTTTTCCCAAACCGGATTGAACTCAGTGGGCGCAGCCGTGACCGTGTCCGTGGCCGCCGCAGGTCTGCTCCGCCACGAGCTCCGGCAGCTCCACCTGGGCCATGAAGGCCAGATTCTCGGCGATGGTGCCCCCTTGAGCCCGAAGGACCTTGAGACCGGCGCGGTTGAGCCCCATCAGGGCCCCCCCGCCGATGCCTCCCACCACGACGGCGTCCACCTCCTGGCCACCGAGGGCCTTGAGGGGATTGCAGGAGCCGTGGGAGTGGTGCAGGTCGCGATTGACGACCTCGCTCACCTCCCTGGTCTCGCTGTCGACCAGCACGAACAGGGGAGCGGAGCCGAAATGGCCGTAGACGGCGCTTTCCAGGCCTTCGTTGCATTCGACGGGGAAACAGAGCTTCATGGTCTTTCTCCTTTCGGTTTTGTGTATTTGCACATAATAAAAGCCTCTGCCTTCCCTGTCAAGCCATCCTCCCCATAATTGCACCGGCCCTCGGAGAATCTCCCCATGTCCGCGCCTGTCGTATAATGGAGGCACCCGCAAGGGAATACCGACGAAAGGAGGCGAGATCATGAAAGAGCTCTTTGTGACGCTGAGCGCCGTCCTTCTGCTCGGGGCCTGCGCGACGGGCACGCCGACCCACCAGACCGGAGCCACCGACACGACGGAAGCCATCTGCCTCACCGAGGAACGGGTGGCCTACGTGGAGGGGGATCTGAACC
>JBFHXN010000633.1:0-1705 GCA_041598955.1 Desulfuromonadales bacterium
CCCCGTCCTGATCGAAATCGACCCGGGGAGATTCAGGGCCGTGGGAGGGGGGACGGGGAGACTCCTCAAGGGGGATGCCGAACAGGAGGCCCTGATGGGTCGTCTCATCGACCGGGGGCTGCGGGCGCAGCTCAAGGTGCAGAGTCTGGTCACGGGACAGCTGATGGTCGAATTCGACTTCTATCCCGATAAGCCCCTCAACCTTGTAGGGATCGCCGGGGATCACCGGGAGCTCCCCACCATCCCCTCCGACCTCCAGGAACTGGAGCGGACCATGGACAAGGTGATTGCCGCCTTCAAGGATATTCCCCTGGATGAGTTGGTGGCGAAGGTCGGCTCCATCGCCGATGGGGTTGACCGTCTGGTCAACGCCCCCGAACTCGCCGAGGGGATGCGCAACCTCAACGGAACACTGGTCGACGTCCGGAGGCTGGCCCGCAACCTGGACGGTCGGGTCGGGCCCCTGGCCGAGAGGCTGGAGAAGACAGCAGAGGCGGCCGGCACCGTTCTCGCCCAGGCCGAGCGAACCCTGGCCGGTCTGGAGGGGACGGTCTCCGAGGATTCAGCCCTGCACCACGAACTGGTTACGGCGGCCCGGGAGCTCGGAACAGCCGCCCGCTCGGTGAAAGAGCTGGCCGATTACCTGGAGCGCCACCCGGACGCCCTGCTCCGGGGGAAGCTCCCCACGGGAGGAAAATGATGTGCCTGTTCATCAACCGCACGGGGCTGGGAGTTCTGCTGGGGATCGGGATGGTGCTGGGGGGGTGTCTGAGCCTTGGCGGCGGCACGGAGGAACCGATCCGTTTCTACGCCCTACGATCCCTGGCGGAGGGGCCCTTCGGAGAGCTCTCCCCGCAAGCAGGGGGATTGACGCTCGGAGTCTCCCCGGTGCGGGTCCCGGCCTATCTCCAGCGCCCCCAGATCGTCACCCGGCGCGGCGGCAACGAGCTTCTCCTCGGGGAATTCGACCGCTGGGCGGAGCCCCTGGAGGCCGGCCTGGGGCGTGTGGTGGGGGAGAACCTCGCGGCGCTGATGCCGCAGGTGAGGGTGGTGGGGCATCCCTGGCGCAGAAGCGGCGCTCCAGACTACCGCCTTGTCCTTGAGCTGCGGCGTCTGGAGGGTCGGGAGGACGGAGGGGTGGACCTCGAGGCCCGCTGGGCTCTCCTGACCCCCGATGGCCGGGAGGTGGGGAGGGGACTCTTCACCGGTTCCCGGAAGGTCCGGGGCTCGGGTTATGAGGAAGTGGTCGAGGGGATGAGCCGGGGGGTGGCGGACCTGAGCCGGGAGATCGCGGAGGGGGTGAGGGCGCTCCTCGGGGAGACCCGGGATCTGAATTGAGGCGGGGAATCCGCATTTGGACCAGATGAAAAAGCCTGCCCCGGAAGACTTCCGGAGGCAGGCTTTTTTTCAGCGTTGTGAAAAGCCATATTCCGTAGCCCTTCGACCTCTAGATCAGCCCCGCCTTGGCGAGTTCCTCGGCCACCGTTCTGGTGTAGGATTCGAGCGCGTCGGGGTCGTCTCCGTAGAGGGTGGTTTCGGCGAGGGCCGTCCAGACGAGATCGCCGCTGCGTGCGTCGTAGAGGTTGGTTTCGGCGGTGATGATCTGGTATTCCACGGTGTAGGTGCGGGCGTGGGTGTACTCGTGGCTGCGGCTGTAGTAGCCGTACCAGTCGGAATAATAGCGCGGCCGCAGGGGCCGGTCGTA
>JBFHXN010000634.1:0-1689 GCA_041598955.1 Desulfuromonadales bacterium
ATGGCCCGTTACAAGGCCGGGGTCATAGACGAGCAGGAGCTGATGGTCTGCGAGGATCACGCCTGCCCGACGGCGGGCTCCTGCCAGGGACTCTTCACGGCCAACACCATGGCGATTCTCACCGAGACCCTGGGGATGAGCCTTGTGGGCTGCGGGACCGCCCTGGCGGTCTCCTCCCTCAAGCGCCGCATCGCCTTTGCCTCCGGCGAGCGCATCGTGGAACTGGTCCACCAGGGGATTACCCCCCGCCAGATCCTCACCCGGGAGGCCTTCGACAACGCCATCCGGGTCGACCTGGCCCTGGGAGGGTCCTCCAACACGGTCCTCCACCTGCTCTCCATCGCCCGGGAAGCAGGCGTGGACCTTCCCCTCGAGCGCTTTGACGAACTGAGCCGGGTGACCCCCCAACTCGCCTCGATGAACCCGGGGGGAGTGCATTTCATGGAGGATCTTGACGCCGCCGGCGGAGTGCCGGCCGTCCTCTACCAGCTTCGGGACCAGATCGACGACAATCCGACCCTGACCGGACCGACGGTGGCCCAGATCGCCGCCAGCGTGGCCAGGGTCGACGAGGAGGTGGTCCATCCTGTTTCCTCTCCTGTGCGTCCCGAGGGGGGGATCGCCATCCTCAAGGGGAATCTCGCTCCCGATGGCGCGGTCGTCAAACAGTCCGGGGTCTCGGAGAAGATGATGAATTTCGAGGGACGGGCCCGCTGCTTCGACTCGGAAGAGAAGGCCATGGAGGCCCTGATGGGGGGCAGGATCGTTCCCGGCGACATCGTGGTGATCCGCTACGAGGGGCCCCAGGGAGGGCCCGGGATGCGAGAGATGCTGGCTCCCACCGCCGCCCTGATGGGGCTTGGCCTCGGCGAGAGCGTGGCCCTGATCACCGACGGTCGCTTCTCCGGCGGAACCCGTGGGCCCTGCATAGGGCATATCTCTCCCGAGGCGGCCGAGTGCGGGCCCATCGCCCTGGTGGAAGACGGCGACACCATTGTCCTCGACATCCCCAACCGCCGGCTCGATCTCAAGGTCGACGAGGCCGTCCTGGCAGAGCGCAAGCGCAGCTGGAAGCGGCCCGAGCCGAAAATCAGGCACGGTTGGCTCGCCCGGTACGCCAAGGTGGTCACCTCGGCCAACACCGGGGCGGTCTGCCGCTGAGAATATCCATGGGGAGATGACCCCCTGTCTGAAAAGGCGGGGAGGGGGTTGCCGGATCGCCGGTTGCCGCCTCCCGACGCCATGCATCTTTTTGGAGGAGAGCCTTCGTGAAAATGACCGGATCACAGATTCTGCTGGAGTGCCTGCAACTCGAAGGGGTGGAGACCATCTTCGGATATCCCGGAGGGACGGTCATCAACATTTACGATGACCTGATGAATTCCCCCATCAATCACATTCTCACCCGCCACGAGCAGGCGGCGGTTCATGCCGCCGACGGCTATGCCCGGGCCACGGGAAAGGTCGGGGTGGCGCTCGCCACCAGCGGCCCCGGGGCGACCAACACCATCACCGGAATCGCCACCGCCTACATGGACTCGATTCCCCTGGTGATCATCACCGGGCAGGTCCCGACCCCCCTGATCGGAAACGACGCCTTTCAGGAAGCGGACATCATCGGCATCACCCGCCCCATCACCAAACACAACTACCTGGTCAAGGACATCAAGGACCTGGCCCGGATCGTCA
>JBFHXN010000635.1:0-1687 GCA_041598955.1 Desulfuromonadales bacterium
CAACACCCTGATGGCCCTGCCGACGGTGGTCGTCGGCCTGGTCCTCTTCGGGCTTTTGAGCCGGCAGGGACCCCTGGGGAGCCTCGGGCTTCTCTTCACCCCTCTGGCGATGATCGCGGGGCAGACGGTCCTGGCCATCCCCATCGTGGCCAACTACACGGTGGCGGCGGTGGCGGGGGCCGATCCCCGGATCTTCTCCACGGCCCTGACCCTGGGGGCCGGGCCCCTGCGGGCCGCCGCGCAGCTGCTGCGCGAGGTGCGCTTCGGCATCGTCGCGGCGGTGGTGGCCGGCTTCGGGCGGGTGATCGCCGAGGTGGGGGTCGCCATGATGCTGGGGGGGAACATCCGCGGCTCCACCCGGACCATGACCACCGCCATCGCCCTGGAGACGAGCAAGGGGGAGTTCGCCTTCGGCCTCGCCCTGGGGCTCGTTCTGATGGCCGTGGCCCTGGTGGTCAATCTCTTTCTTCACAGCCTCCAGCAGAGGTAGCGACATGACGCCGATTCTGACCCTCAAGGATGTTCTCCTTCGCCGGGGCGGGGGCTTCGCCCTCTCCGTCGGGGAGCTCGAATTGCACCCCGGGCGCCTCTACGCCCTCACCGGGCCCAACGGCGCCGGCAAGAGCACCCTGCTGCGGCTCCTGGCCGGTCTGGAGCCCCCCGACTCGGGAGCCCTTCGCCTCGACGGCGAGGTGGCCACCGCGGGGGTGGCCCTGCGGCGCCTGCGGCGGCAGGCGACCCTGGTGGAGCAGGCCCCCTTTCTCTTCGACGCCAGCGTCTACGAGAACCTTGCCTTCGGCCTGCGCCTGCGGGAGGTGGGGGGGGACCTTCAGCGCCGGCGCATCGCCCGGGCCCTTGAGGCCGTGGGCCTCGCCGGCTTCGAGCACCGCCGTGCCCGCGCCCTCTCCGGGGGGGAGGCCCAGCGGGTCGCCCTGGCCCGGGCCCTGGTGCTCAGGCCCCGGGTGCTGCTGCTCGACGAGCCGACGGGGGGGCTCGACTGCGAGGCCCTTCCCCTCTTCGAGGCCTGGCTCTCGGCCCTGCCGGCCGAGGGGGTCACCGTCGTCCTTTCGACCCACGACGCCGCCCAGCCCGGCCGCCTCGGGGGGAAGACCCTGCGGCTTCGGGCCGGGCGTCTCGAAACAGACACAAACCGGAAGGGGGGACCCTCTTCTTTCAAACCGATGGAGAATGAGCCATGGCCATTGCCTTTGACGATGCGCGGCGCCTGATTCTGGACAGGACCCCCCGGCTCGGTGTAGAACGGGTGCACCTGCTGGAGGCCCCGGGACGGGTCCTCGCCGAGGCGGTCCGCGCCCCCTGGGACATGCCCTGCTGGGACAACTCGGCCATGGACGGCTATGCCGTCCGGGCCGCCGACTGCGCCGCGCCTCCCGTGCGGCTCCCCGTCACGGGCTACCTCCCCGCCGGGGCCACGGCCGAAGGGGTGGAGGTGGCGCCGGGATGCGCCGTCAAGATCATGACCGGCGCCCCGATCCCCCGGGGGTGCGACGCCGTCGTTCCCTTCGAGGAGACCGAAGAGGCCGAAGGCTCGGTGCGCATCCTCGGCCCCGTGAAGCTCCGGGACCATATCCGCTTCCGGGGGGAGGATGTCTCCCGCGGCGAGACGGTCATGCCGGCGGGTACCCTGCTGCGCCCACCGGAGATCAACATGCTCGCCTCCTTCGGC
>JBFHXN010000636.1:0-1682 GCA_041598955.1 Desulfuromonadales bacterium
CCCGGAAGATGCCGAAGGTGGCCCGGACGGTGGGGGCGTCGTCGTCGAGGAGGCCGTCTGCGGCGCAGCCGGCGATGAAACCCGGCGCGGCGGCGGCGAGGCCGGGCTTGCAGTGGCCGCCGGGGCCGAGGAGGCCGTGGTCGATGCCGTCGAGGTCGGCCCGCAGCCAGGCGGGGACGAGGATCTCGAGATCGACGGTGCCGCTCCCGCCGTCCCCCGGGGCGCTGAGGGAGAGGCTTCCAATCCCCCCGGCAAAGGGAAGGGCCGAGGCGGTGGTGGTGAGGGCGCCGGCCACGGGGATGGTGGTGTTCCCCACCAGGCGCCCCGCCTTGGGGGCGAGGCCATTGTAGAGGAGCAGCTCGCTCCCCGGGGCGAGGGATGTGCAGGTGTCGGCTCCGTTGAGGGTCCAGCCCGTCACTCCGTCGAGGTAGTATTCGAGGCGCAGCGGCACCGAAAGGGGGAGGAGCTCGGGGCCGAAGGCGTTCTGGGCCGTCAGCCGTCCGCTGCGGATCAGGGCCGTCTCTTCGGTGTAACCCGAGGAGCTCACGAGATCCGTGTCGACCCCCCGCAGGGTCAGGGTCACGGGGGAGGTCTCCTTGACCGGGAAGGTGTAGGCGATGTCCCGGTCGCTTCCGAGCCCCAGGGTGAAGTCGGCGCCGGGGAGGGTCTGGTTGGTGAAGTTGGCGACGCTTCCGGCGTTGCTGAAGGTCACGGTCTTGGCGAAGCCGTAGGGGCCGTGGTAGTTGGTGGTGATGGTATGCCCCGCGGCGTGGGCCGTGGCCGTCACCCCCGTGAGGGGAGCCGTGGCGGGGTGGTCGAAGGGCTGCCCCGAGTAGTTGAAGGTGCCGCAGCCGGGCAGAACCGTGACCTCGAAGTGGTGGGGGGTGAAGCGCCCCAGGTTCACCCGCTGCCCCGGGATGGCCGCGCCGCCGAGATAGCTGGCCACGTTGGTCGTCAGGGTGAGGATGCCGACCTCGTCCCAGGCGAGGGTGACGTTTTTCTCTCCCCCTCCGGTCCCGTCGGTGAAGGTGTGCACCGCGCCCCCTCCCGTGAGGGTTCCGGCGGCGCCTAAGGCTGGCGCCTGCAGGACGCGGGCGAGGTTGACCATGACGGAGGGGCCGTGTTTGGAGAACTGGCGGGTGACGGCGTTGCCGGTCAGGGTCAGGTAGTTGAGGGGATCGTCCCCCGATTCCCAGACCACGGGCTTGAGGATGGCGGGAAAACTCTGCCCCGCCGCGCGGAAGACGGGGCCGGCGGCATCGATGGCGGCCGGCGCCCCGGTGACGTCGATGAAGAAGGCGAAGGGGCGCACCACGAAGGCGTTGCTTGCCCCGCTGATGTAGTTCCCCGAGGGGGTTCCGTTGGGGCGGGGGATGTTGTAGCGGGCGTAGATGCGCACCTGGCCGGCGTCGGCGTAGCGGATGACCAGGGGGGCCCTGGATGTTGCGCTGGAGCCGAAATCGATGCCGGCCACGGAGGTCCAGGCGGTCACCGCTCCAGCAGGATTTCGGGCGATGGCGGTGTAGCTGGCCCCGCCGTTGCCGCTGACGCCGGCCTGCACGGTGCCGCAGGTGTCGGGGTCGAGGCACTCCAGGGCGAACTCGACGGAGAGGCTCCCCACCAGGCTTCCCTGGCAGGCCCCGGTGGTGGTGCTGGTGTCGATGGCCTGAAGCTCGAGAACC
>JBFHXN010000637.1:0-1681 GCA_041598955.1 Desulfuromonadales bacterium
ACGTCGCAGTGACGAGATCAAGGGGAACGAAGCAGATGGGGGTTTTTCAGCAGCCTAGGTCCCCGGTGCTTGTCGCCGGGGGCTTTTTCTGTTAATCCTAAGGCGTTCTTTCACCACGGAGACACGGAGACACAGAGTAGGATTCAGAGAAATCAGGAAGGGGGGGCTCCCGGGTTTCTCCACCTGTTGGCTCCCCCGTGTTTCATGCTCGCCTTGGCATTTTTCCGTGCCTCCGTGGCAAAGTCTGTTGTCTGTTGCAGTTCTGAGGAGGACTTATGCCCCAGCCCCTCGCTTCCGAATTCTACAAGCAGATGCTCGACCATCTCGCCGAGGGAGTCTACTTCGTCGACGCCGAGAGGCGGGTCCTCTACTGGAACCGGGCCGCGGAGGAGATCACCGGCTATCGCGGCGAGGAACTGGTCGGCCGCTTCTGCTACGACAACATCCTCGACCATGTCGACGGGGAGATGTGCTCCCTCTGCAAGGGGGAGTGCCCCCTCGATCGCTGCATGCGCACGGGAGAGCCCATCGAGACCCGGGTTTTCCTGGCCCGCAAGCAGGGGGACCGCATCCCCGTGGCCGTCAAGGTCGTCCCCATCAAGGGGGAGAAAGGGGAGGTCCTGGGGGCGGTGGAGGTCTTCTCCGACGCCACCGACACGGTGGAGATCGAGCAGCTCAACGAGGACCTGCAGCGGCTGATCCGCATCGACCCCCTGACCCAGGTCCCCAACCGCCGGGCGATGATGGAGGCCCTGGAGCGGGAGCACCAGCGCTTCCGCCGCTACGGCACCCCCTTCTCCGTGGTCTTCGTCGACATCGACCACTTCAAGCGGGTCAACGACACCTTCGGGCATATGGCTGGAGACAAGGCCCTGCAGTGGATGGTCCGGCAACTGGTGGAGAATTTGCGCCGGGCCGATCTGGTGGGGCGTTTCGGCGGCGAGGAGTTCATCGTGCTGCTGAGCGCCACGAAGCTCGAAGCCGCTGGGCGCATGGCCGAACATATCCGCTCCCGTCTGGCGGAGGGAACGTGCCCGGCCACCGGGGAGGTTCTGACCGCCAGCTTCGGAGTGGCGACCATGTGCCCCGAGGACACGGTGGAGAGTCTGCTGGCCCGGGCCGACTCGGCCCTTTACCGCTCCAAGGACCAGGGGCGCAACCGGGTCACCCTCGCCGTGGCCGAAGGAGGAGAGTGATGAAGATCGTGGTGCTCGACGGATACGCCGCCAACCCGGGAGATCTCGACTGGGGAGCTCTGGAGGCCCTGGGGGAGCTCGTCGTCCACGACCGCACTCCCCCCTCCGAGGTGATCGACCGGGCGGCAGGGGCCGAGGCGGTGCTGACCAACAAGGTGGTCCTCTCCCGGGAGATCATCGCCGCGCTGCCGCAACTGCGCTACATCGGTGTTCTGGCCACGGGGGTCAACGTGGTCGACCTCGCCGCGGCCCGAGATCGTGGCATCGTCGTGACCAACGTACCGGGCTACAGCACCCCGTCGGTGGCCCAGACGACCTTCGCCCTTTTGCTGGAGCTGACCCAGCAGGTCGGGCACCATGCCCACCTGACCCGCTGGGGGAGCTGGAGTGAATCCCCCGACTTCAGCTTCTGGGACCGCCCCCTGGTGGAACTCTCCGGCCTCACCCTGGGACTGGTGGGGTACGGGGCCATTGCCCGGCAGGTC
>JBFHXN010000638.1:0-1681 GCA_041598955.1 Desulfuromonadales bacterium
CCTGGTTCCCGGGGTGGGCGCGGCCCTGCTGATCGGAACCACCCTGCATGCGGTGGCTACCGGCAACCTGCTTCCGGCCCGGGTTCTGACCATCTGCGTCGACATCAACCCGGCGGTGGTGACCAAGCTCCAGGATCGCGGCAGCCGCCAGTCCCTGGGGATCGTCATGGACGGAGCCTCCTTCCTCGAACAGCTCTCCCGCGGCCTGATCGGCTGAGCGGGCCTATCCGACGTCTCTCATCCCCGAACCAGTCATCTCATCCACCGTGGAGGTCCCCCGGAGGGTCAGGCCCCCCTGGGCTCCTCCCCTGCGCCGAGGGTGCGCCGGTAGATCCAGGTCAAGGGGAGGAGCAGGAGGAGAAGCCCCAGGCCGAGAACGAGAAAGGCCGTCTCGAGTCCGGAGGTGTCGGCCAGGCGTCCCACGGCCGGACCGGTGGCGACGAAGAGCAACCGGAAGAGGAGGGATTTCAGGGAGAGGATGCTGGCGCGGGTCCCGCTGGGGGCGCCCTGCAGGATGCGGTTGCGCAGCAGGGGGCCAGCCAGGCCCCTCATGGCGGTGAGCAGGTAGTAAAAGAGAAAGGCCCAGAGCCCCCCCGTGAGGGCGAGACCGAAATAGCCCCCCACCACCAGGGCCAGAAAGAGAAGGGGCATCCCCCCTTCGCCCAGGTGAAAGCGGAAGCGGTGACTGGTCAGGGAGAAGAGGGCCACGGTGAGGTTCGCCCCCGCCCAGATCGGCCCGAACCAGCCGAGGGGGACCCCCTGCTGCTGCATGTAGGGCTGGATGAGCCAGACGGGGTAGAAGGAGGCCAGCCCCAGGCCCACGGAAAGCAGAAGAGCCCAGCGCAGCCGCGGGCTCCCCCCCAGTGCGAAGCGGACGGTGGCCGCCGCTTCGGCGAGGTGGGAGACGCCGGCGCGGGCCGCTTCCCGCGATGGCTCGGCCAATGAGCGGGTGAGGGGGAGGGCGAGGAGCCAGACCCCCACCTGCAGCACGAAGGGGAGCAGGGGCCAGGCGGCGTACATCACCCCGGCGAGCAGGGCTCCCGCCGCCTCCCCGGACTGGGCGAAGAAGCTCATCCGCCCCTCGCAGCGGGAATAGTCGTGGGTCTCGTTCCGTTCCCGGAGGGTTTCGAAGAGCAGGGCGCTGTCGGCGCCGCTGATGAAGGCGCAGGAGGCGCCGAGGAGGATCTCCGCGACCAGTACCCCGGCGAAGTTCTGCGCGCCCAGGTAGACGCCCCATCCTGCGACTCCAAGCAGGGAGGCGAGGTGAAGGGTCTTGCGGTAGCCGAGGCGGTCGGCGAGATAGCCGCTGGGATACTCCAGCAGCAGCGTGGCCACGGAGAAGATCCCCTGCAGCAGAAGGATTTCCGCCAGGGAAAGGCCGATTTCGTCCTTCCAGAAAAGGGTGATGACCGCCATGGGAAAGAGGGTCATCTTCAGGAAGGAGAAGGCGTAGAGTTTGGGCAGGTTCCGTGAGAGGGGCAAGGTTGAGCCGGGGGTCGGTGGGCAGGGATCGGGCTTCAGGTCTGTCATATTCTGATCCCTGAAGCCCGATCGCCTGAGGCCTTTCTCATTCCTTCCAGTGGATGCAGGCCACGGGGCAGCTGTCCATGGCGGACTCGATCTTCTCCTCGGGGGCTCCCGTGGGGTTGTAGACCGTCGACTTGTGGTCGTGGCCGTGTCC
>JBFHXN010000639.1:0-1679 GCA_041598955.1 Desulfuromonadales bacterium
GCGGCGGCACCGCAGGAGATGCCGGCGAGGATTCCCTCCTCCCGGGCGAGGCGTCGGGCGAAGTCGATGGCCTCCTCGTTGCTCACCTGCTCCACCCGGTCGACCACCGAGAGGTCGAGTGTGTCGGGGATGAAGCCGGCACCGATCCCCTGGATTTTGTGGGGGCCGGGCTTGATCTCGGCCCCGGCGAGCTTCTGGCTGATCACCGGGGAGTCGGTCGGCTCCACCGCCACCGACAGGATCGCCTTGCCTCGGGTCTTCTTGATGTAACGGGAGACGCCGCTGATGGTGCCTCCGGTGCCGACCCCGGAGACGAGCACGTCGACGGCGCCGTCGGTGTCCTCCCAGATCTCCGGGCCCGTGGTCTGCTCGTGGATGGCGGGGTTTGCGGGGTTCTTGAACTGGTGCAGAAGCAGGTAGCGCTTGGGGTCGGAGGCAGCCAGGGCCTCGGCCTCGGCGATGGCGCCCCCCATCCCCTTGGGCCCGGGGGTGAGAACGAGGTTGGCCCCGAAGGCCTTGAGGACCTTCCGACGCTCCAGGCTCATGGTCTCGGGCATGGTCAGGGTCAGGGGGATCCCCCGGGCGGCGGCCACGAAGGCGAGGGCGATGCCGGTGTTGCCGCTGGTCGGCTCGACGATCTCCGTTCCCGGTTTCAGGAGCCCTTTCTTCTCGGCGTCCCAGACCATGGAGGCCCCGATCCGGCATTTGACCGAGTAGGCGGGGTTTCTCCCCTCGATCTTGCCCAGGACGGTGGCGCCGCCGGGGGGAACGATGCGGTTCAGGCGCACCAGAGGGGTGCGGCCGATGCTGAGGGAGTTGTCGGGGTAGATGCGGGGCATGGGGGGACTCCTTTCCTTCTGAGTTTCAAAGGGCTGATGAAAAACGCCCCTCTGCGGCGTTCCCCTCCTCCTCGTCGCTGCGGCGTACCTGCCAGGTACGCCTCACTCCTCGGATTTCGGGCGCCTTGCATCCGGGCATTTTTGATCAGCCCGGGGAGAGCCGGTCATGTCGCTGCCTGAAATGTGTCTGGTGGTCCGTTGAACCAGTCTTAGCCATTATCCCAGCGCCGCGACTTCCCGGAGCAGCGATGTAGGGTGGAGTAAGGCCTGAAAGGCCGTTTCCACAAAAAGCCTGCAGATGCTCCCCTGGTGGAAACGCTTCGCTTATCCCACCCTACTATGTTCAATTCCACCAGAGTGAAGGCACGGGCAACCGGTCATCCCAGCGCCATCACTTCCTTGAGCAGGGCCTCGAGGTCGACTCCCTCGGCGACCTTCTCCCCCAGCCCTTCGCCACGGCGACGGTAGAGGTCGAAGAGGGGCTGACGCTCCCCTCCCTCCCCCTTCACCAGTTTGGAGGCCAGGATGCCGACCTCGGCCAGCTGGGGCTGGGCGCAGGAGTTGGGGCAGCCGGAGAGGGCCCAGGTCATTTTGCGGGCCGCCGGCCTCATGGCATCGACCACCTGCCTGGCGATCTCCCGGGTCGGGGCGAGGCCGAGACGGCAGGCGTGGCTGCCGACGCAGACCCGAAAGGGGAGGGCGGGTCCGGAAAGGCCGATCTCCTCGAGCTCAGTGGCGAGGGCGCCGCGGGCGGCGGCGGAGGTGGGGCGAAAGGCGATGTCCTGGTCGGCCGTCAGCAGCAGGCAGCCCCCGGAATGGGTGCGGGCGAGGCCGGCCAGC
>JBFHXN010000640.1:0-1667 GCA_041598955.1 Desulfuromonadales bacterium
GGCGGCGCGGCGCCTGCGCCGGGGGGCGGGCCTGAACCGGAGGACTGGGGGGAGCCACGGCGACGGGAGGCTGCTGATCGTCCGGAGCGTCCCCTTTGGGGGCCGTCTCCCGGTCCACCTGCCGGTCTCCGGCCCCCAGGCGCCTGGCGGGACGGGTGCGCTCGGTCTCTTCGGCGGGGGCCGGCAGGTCGAGTTCCCGGTCCCTGCCCTGGGGCGGGCGCATCTCGACCACCACCGGCAACCGTTTTTCGGAAACCGGGAAGAGGGGCACGTTCCTCACCAGCAGGAGCACCACCAGGTGCACCAGCAGAGAAAAGAGGAAGAACCAGAGCAGGATATTGTCGGGACGGCGGCGATTGTCCATGGACTCGTCAGGAAGGCGGGGAGCGGTTCGGGCAACCGCGCCATTATACCCGAAGAGCAGGGGCCGCGGCCAGGAATCATTCGTCCCGAAGGGGACGGCGGAAGGGGCAAAACCAGTTGACCCCCGTCGGAGCTTCGGGTATAAATGGAGACCGTTTGTTAAAACCTTGTTTTGAAGGAGGATATCCCGTTATGAGCCTGGTCGACCAGATCAAGGAAAAGGCCCGGAAGAGTCTGCAAACCGTCGTGCTTCCCGAAGGCTACGACGACCGCATGGTGCAGGCCGCCGGACGTATCGTCAAGGAAGGGCTGGCCAAGGTCGTCCTCCTCGGAAACCCGGCTGCACTGACCTCCAAAGCCAAGGAACTGGGCGCCTCCCTGGAGGGAGTGACCCTCCTCGATCCCAAATCCGCCCCCAAGCTGGATGCCTACATCGACGAGTTGGTGGAGCTGCGCAAAAAGAAGGGGCTCTCCCGGGATGAGGCGAAAAAGCTCCTGACCGGCGACGACAACCTCTACTTCGGGTCGATGATGGTTCGCAAGGGCGATGCCGGCGGCGCGGTGGCCGGGGCCTTCAACACCACCGGCGACGTTCTCCGGGCCGCCTTCCAGGTGGTCGGAACCGCCCCCGGGATGAAGACGGTCTCCTCGGTCTTCCTGATGGTGACCAAGAACCCCCAGTTCGGAGAGAACGGGGTCCTCCTCTTCGCCGACTGCGCCGTCAACCCCAATCCCGACGCCCAGGCCCTGGCCGAGATCGCCGTGGCCACGGCCCGCAGCTGCAAGAGCTTTCTCGGGGTCGAAGCCCGGGTCGGCATGCTCTCCTTCTCCACCAAGGGAAGCGCCCAGCACGGAGACGTCGACAAGGTCCTGAAAGCCCTGGAGATCGCCAAGGGGCTCGACCCCAAGCTCCAGATCGACGGAGAGCTCCAGGCCGACGCCGCCCTGCTTCCCAAGGTCGGCGAGAAGAAGGCCCCGGGCTCCCCGGTGGCCGGCAAGGCCAACACCCTGATCTTCCCCGACCTCGACGCCGGCAACATCGGCTACAAGCTCGTCGAGCGCGTGGCCGGTGCCGAAGCCGTCGGCCCCATCATCCAGGGCCTCGCCAAGCCGGTCAACGATCTCTCCCGGGGATGCTCCGTGGAGGACATCGTCAATGTCGCGGCGATCACCGCGGTGCAGGCGCAGGGGTAACCCCGGGACTGGCTCCCGGAGGGTGCCTGTCCCGATGAGTCAAGAGCCAGGAAGGGTCCGACAACCCTTGAAAACGAAGCAAACGAGAAAAGGCCGGCGGGGGATCCCCC
>JBFHXN010000641.1:0-1664 GCA_041598955.1 Desulfuromonadales bacterium
CGGAGAGAACGCGGTGATCATCTTCCGTTTCGACGAGACGGAGGAGGCGATCCAGGTCCTTACCCGCAACGGGGTGACGGTGTTGAAGGGGGAGCGGGTCTACGTCATGTAGGTCTCGCTGAATTTCTTTTCCCGACAACCCCTTGGACCCATTCTCGAGAAATGACATGAAGTCTGGAAGCATGGTCGAAAACCGGATCTGGGATCCGCAGGCCGAGTGCATGGAGCGCCCGGCCCTTGAAGCCCTGCAGCTTGCGCGGCTCCGGGAGACCCTCGCCCTGGTCGACCGGCAGGTCCCCTGCTATCAGGCCAAGTTCCGGGAGGCCGGCGTCCGGCCGGAGGACCTCAAGAGCCTCAAGGACCTCGCGCGCTTCCCCTTCACCACCAAGGAAGACCTCCGACTTGCCTACCCCTACGGGATGTTCGCCGTCCCCCTGCGGGAGGTGGTGCGCATCCATTCCTCCTCCGGCACCACGGGCAAGCCGACGGTGGTCGGATACTCCCGGCGGGACCTGCAGACCTGGACGGAGCTGGTGGCCCGCTTCATGACCGCCGCCGGGGTCACCGACGAGGACATCGTCCACATCGCCTTCGGCTACGGCCTTTTCACCGGGGCCTTCGGCCTGCATTACGGCGCCGAACGGATCGGGGCCTCGGTCATCCCCATGTCGAGCGGCAACACCGACAAGCAGATCATGATCATGCAGGACTACAAGTCGACGGCCCTGGTCTGCACCCCCTCCTACGCCCTCACCCTCGCCGACCGCATGGAGCGGCTGGGCATCGACCCCGCATCTCTCTCTTTGAGGGTCGGCCTCTTCGGGGCGGAGCCCTGGAGCCAGGAGATGCGTCGGGAGATCGAGACGCGGCTGCGGATCATCGCCACCGACAACTTCGGCCTCTCCGAGGTGATGGGGCCGGGGGTCGGGGGGGAGTGTCTCCACCGCTGCGGCATGCACATCGTTGAGGACCACTTCATCCCCGAGATCATCGACCCCGAGACGGGGGAGGTGCTCCCGCCCGGAGAGAAGGGTGAGCTGGTCC
The DNA here is from genome assembly GCA_041598955.1 of Desulfuromonadales bacterium. GTDB lineage: Bacteria > Desulfobacterota > Desulfuromonadia > Desulfuromonadales > JBFHXN01 > JBFHXN01. The sequence continues at coordinate 1,045 of JBFHXN010000641.1, forward strand.
TGACCACCCTCACCAAGGAGGCCATCCCCGTCATCCGCTATCGGACCCGGGACATCACGCGGCTTCTCTACGAGCCCTGCGCCTGCGGCCGGACCCTGGTGAGGATGGAGAAGACCATGGGGCGCTCGGACGACATGCTCATCATCAAGGGGGTCAACGTCTTTCCCACCCAGATCGAGGAGGTTCTCTTCCAGGTCGAGGGGTGCGAGCCCCACTACCAGCTGGTGGTCGACCGGGTCGGCAATGCCGACACCCTCGAGGTGCAGGTGGAGGTCAACGAAAAGATCTTCTTCGACGAGATGAAAAAGCAGCGGGCCTTCGTGGAGCACCTGGAAAAAAGGATCTCCTCCGCTCTCGGCGTGGGGGCCCAGGTCAAGCTGGTGGAACCCTCCGCCATGACCCGGCACGAAGGAAAAGCCAAGAGGGTCATCGACCGGCGAAAAATGTAACTGCCCGAAGTCACTGGGGAATACTGATTGTCGCCTCTGGAATTTTCCCTTGACATTTTTCTTCGAATCCACCATAATCCGCACTCGTTGATTGACGGGGCGTAGCGCAGCCTGGTAGCGCACCTGCATGGGGTGCAGGGGGTCGGAGGTTCAAATCCTCTCGCCCCGACC
>JBFHXN010000642.1:0-1664 GCA_041598955.1 Desulfuromonadales bacterium
GCCGCGTCTCGGTCAATCTCTCCTTCGACGACTCGCTGGCCCGGCGCATCTACGCCGGCAGCGACATGTTCCTGATGCCAAGCCGATTCGAACCGTGCGGCCTGGGGCAGCTCATCGCCCTGCGGTACGGCACCCCACCCCTGGCACGACGCACCGGAGGGCTGGCCGACACCGTCATCGACCCGAAGGATAACCCCAAGCGCGCCAACGGCTTTCTCTTCGATGAACCGACCACCGAGGAGCTGCTCGCCTGTCTCGACAGGGCGCTGGAGCTCTACGGCGACCGCCGCGGCTGGATGCGCCTTGTTCGCCGCGGCATGGATCAGGACTTCTCCTGGAGTCGTTCCGCCCACCTCTACATCGACCTCTACAACAAAGCCCTGGAAGTGAACCGTGCCTGACTCCAAAATTCAAGACGTTGCCCCAGACGACCCGACCACCTCCCGCTTTCCCGACCTGGAAGAGTTGCAGCAGGAGGTCTCACGCCGCATCCAGGACAACAAGCGTTTTCTCGAACGCTTCCTCAGCGACGACGCCGTCGAGGAGGACCAGGAGGAGGCGGAGGAAGATCAGGAATCCCCCTTCGAAGAGCTCTAACCCACCGACATTATATGTTTTTCACCAAACCAATCTAACCACGCCGCACTGGACAACCCAGGCTGAAACGGGTAAATAATAGGCTTGGCTTAATCCTGTATTGTGCATTATGACCCATTAAACATCCCGGTCAGAGGGCGGACGGTGAAAAACAGACTGATTTCGTTGATCGGTGCAAGCTTCGCCATACTGCTCGCAATCGCCCTCCCGGCAACAGCCAGCATGGGGGCAAAGGGGATAACCGCCCTTACCGCAACGGTCGGGACCCTCTCCTTCGGCAGCTCCTCAGGGCTGGACACCGCTCCCTTCTACGCCCTCAAACTCGGCTACTTCGGCACCGGCGCCACACCCCACGGCAGCCTCGGCATCGAGGCGATGGTGGGCCAGCTCTCCACGACTGGCCCCGAGGGTGAGGACGCGACGGTCACCCTGGCACGCTTCGACCTGCTCTACCCCCTGATCAAACCGGCCAAGATCACCCCCTATATTGCGGCGGGGATCGGTCAGCTCTGGCAGAAGGCCACGGACACATCGGAGGACAACAGCAGCCTCATCGTGGCCTACGGCCTCGGGGCCCGGTACTCCCTGCATCCGAGCTGGGCGCTGCGGGCCGACCTGCGCCACCTCCTGACCACCGACCCTTCAGAAGACGACCATGTGGAGCTGAGCTGCGGCCTGACCTATCTCTTCGGGCAGAAGCGGCCCCCCAAAGCGGCACCCGCGGCCGACAGCGACGGCGACGGCGTTTCGGACCGCAAGGACGAATGCCCCGACACCCCCCGCGGACTGGAAGTCGACCGCAAGGGGTGCCCGGTCAACCCGCCGGATGAAGACGCGGACGGCGTTCCCGATTATCTCGACAAGTGCCCGAAGACCCCCGCCGGCCTCACCGTCGATGCGCAGGGGTGCCTCCCGGACGGAGACAGGGACGGGGTACCCGATTATCTCGACAAGTGCCCGAACAATCCCCCCGGCTTCGAGGTCGGACCCGACGGGTGCGTGGTGATCGGCGCCGGGGCGCTCCCCGAGCCCCCCCCGATGCCCAAGCCCTCCGACCTCCCCGAACC
>JBFHXN010000643.1:0-1661 GCA_041598955.1 Desulfuromonadales bacterium
CCCGCCGGAGGAAGTGCCCTTTGTCCGGACGCTCCCCTTGACGCTGTAGACTCCGTTTCGAGGGAAACAGCCAAACCCCAGGCTGTTCAAAAACGCCCGGATGCAAGGCGCCCGCAGACGGACGTTTTTCAAGAGCCTTTCGGAGAACCCATGCGCGCCGTCGGCCTGATCGTCGAATACAACCCCTTCCACAACGGCCATCTCCACCACCTGCGGGAGAGCCGCCGGGTGAGCGGCTGCGAGGTGACGGTCGTGGTGATGAGCGGCCATTTCCTCCAGCGGGGAGAGCCGGCCCTGCTCGACAAGTGGGCGCGCACCCGGATGGCCCTTGCCGCCGGGGTCGACGTGGTAATCGAGCTCCCCCTGGCCTGGGCCTGCAACAGCGCGCCCCACTTCGCAGCCGGCGCGGTGCGGGTCCTGGGGGCCCTGGGAGGGGTGGAGGCCCTCTGCTTCGGAAGCGAGGCGGGGGAGCTGGAGCCCCTCCGGCGATGCGCCGCGCTGCTGCGCGAGAGGGAAGGGGAGTTGGCCGGGGAGGCCTCCCTCCTGCTGCGGGAAGGGGTCTCCTTTCCCGAGGCCCGCGCCCGGATCCTCGCCGGTCTCGATCCTGGGATGGCCCCGGTCCTCGAGAGTCCCAACAACATCCTCGGGATCGAGTATCTGAGATCCCTGGCGGATGCCGCCAGCCCCATCATCCCCTTCACCATCCCCCGCATCGGGGCGGGCTATCATGATTCAGACGCCCCCGGAGGGGTCGCCAGCGCCACGGGTATCCGGCAGCGGCTCTCCCGCGGCGAGTCCGTCGCGGAGTTCCTCCCCCCCCGGGTCTATGACATCCTCACAGAGGCATCCTCCTCGGGGCGTCTTCTCGACACCCCCCACCTCCACCGACTGCTGCTCGCCCGGATCTACCAGGGTCTCGAATCCCTCTCCTCTCTCTACCTGGTCGGGCAGGGACTGGAGCGGCGCCTGGCCGAGGCCGCCGATACCTGCGGGGACTGGGACGAGCTGGTGGATGGGGTCAAGTCCCGTCAGTTCACCCGCACCCGCATCCAGCGCATGCTCTGCCATGTCCTTCTCGGCAGCTCCTGCGAAGAGATGGACGCCTTTCTCGCCACCGGCCCCCTCCACCTGCACCTGCTCGGCTGCAGCGAACGGGGGCATTCCTTTCTCGCCGCCACCCGCAAGTTGCGAACCCTTCCCCTGGTCGGCAACTACTCCCGCATCCATTCCATCCTCAAGAGGCGCTACGGCGCAGGAACTCCCCTGCACGCCCTGGCCGAACAGATGCTCCGGCAGGAGCTGGCTGCAACCCGGCTCTACACGCTGCTGATGCAGCGGTGGGACGGAGGAAGCCGTAACCGGGACTTCTTCGAGCCCCTGATCCAGGGGCATCCCTGCTAGGCCCATCTCACGCTTTTCGACGGCGTGGGGGAGCTGATGAAGGAGGGCTTTCGGGAAGATCTGCGGGGTGAGCGGGATGGTTTGCGGGGGAGGGGCCCTAGTCGACGTCGGGCTCCTCCAGGGCCGTCATCTCCCGGGCGGCCTTCTCGATGGCCTCGGGGGACTCCAGGTCCTTGCCCGTGGAGGCACCCAATTCCTTGAACTTGCGGGCCGTGACGAGGACCCGGGTCTCCATGGAGCCGACGGACTTGTTGTAGGAG
>JBFHXN010000644.1:0-1658 GCA_041598955.1 Desulfuromonadales bacterium
CGAGATCACCCAGTTTCTGACCTTTCGTCTCGGGGAAGAAGTCTTCGGAGTCGGCGTTCTCAAGGTCCGGGAGGTCCTCGACGTCATCTCGGTGACCCGGGTCCCCCAGACCCCGGCCTTCATGCTCGGGGTGATCAACCTGAGGGGGAGCGTGGTGCCGGTGGTCGACCTGCGGCGCAAGTTCGGCCTTCCCCTCGCGGAGAAGAGCCGCGACAGCTGCATCATCGTCCTCGAGGTCGACCTCGAGGGGGAGGTGACGGTCATCGGCGCCCTGGCCGACGCGGTGGAGGAGGTGCTCGACCTGGACCAGGATCAGATCGAGCCCGCCCCCAAGCTCGGAACCCGTCTCAAGACCGAATTCATCCTCGGCATGGGGAAGCGCGGCGAAGGCTTCGTCATCCTTCTCGACATGGACAGGGTCTTCTCCGCCGAGGAGCTCAGCATGGTCCAGGATGCCACGGCTCCGGCGGCCTGAACGCCTGGAGGTTCCGAAAGAGATCATGACCATCCCCCCTCCCTCGAGGGGAGGTGGAGGGAGAAACTCCGATCCGGTGATATGAGCTGTGACCTGTCGTCACGGTCCAGTCTCCCCCGGAGTTTTCTCCCTCTTCCCCCTTCTCCCCCCCTTTTTATTCTCTCCTTGGCACAAAGTGTGCTTGTCTATGAGCCTGTTCTTGCGGCCCCTGTCCCTCTGACACCGGGGCACTCCGGCAACGGCTTCCCATCGGACTTCAAAGAGAGAACCCTTGTCAAAAATGCCCACTGAATCCCCCAGGCCCCTCGTTCTCGTGGTCGACGACCAGGAGACCATCCGCCTGCTCGCCCGCGAGGTTCTCGAGGCCAACGGTTTCGAGGTGGTCGAGGCCTCGGGAGGCGCCGAGGGCCTGGCCCTGTTCGCCGAGCGTCATCCCGACATCGTCCTGCTCGACGTGGTGATGCCCGAGCCCGACGGCTTCGCCGTCTGCGCCGAACTCACGGAAGGGGCCGAGGGTAAGAACGTGCCGGTGCTGATGATGACGGGGCTCGACGACGTGGCCTCCATCCACCGCGCTTACGAGGCCGGAGCGACCGATTTCGTCACCAAGCCGATCAACTGGGAGCTCCTCTCCCACCGGGTGCGCTACATGCTGCGGGCCAGCCGCACCGTCGACGATCTCCGGAGCAAGGAGGCGGCCCTGCGGGAGAGCGAGCGGCAGTATCTCATCCTCTCCCAGCAGTACCTCACCCTCTTCGAGGGGATTCCCGATCCCCTGACGGTGATCGGCCCCGACATGAAGGTGCGCTGGGCCAACCGGGCCGCGGCGGAGGTCCTCGGGCGGGAGCCGGCCCAACTGGTCGGCAAGGCCTGCCATGCCCTCTGGCAGCACCGGGAGACCCCCTGCGAGGAGTGTCACGCCCTGGAGAGCTTCCGCACGGGCAAGACCGGCACGGGGCATCTTCCCAGCCCCGACGGGCGGCTCTGGGGGGTGCGCACCTTCCCCATCCGGGACGACAACGGTCAAGTCGGCCACGTCATCGAGCTGGCCCACGACATCACCGAGAAGGTGCGGCTTCAGACCGAAACCATCCGCGCCGGGCAGCTGGCCGCCTTGGGGGAGCTGGCCGCCGGGGTGGCCCACGAGATCAACAACCCCATCAACGGCATCATCAACTACGCC
>JBFHXN010000645.1:0-1653 GCA_041598955.1 Desulfuromonadales bacterium
AGCCATGAAAATACAGACCTCCGAAGCGATCATCCTGCGCCACCTCGCCTACGGGGAGGCCGACCTCATCGTCACCTTCCTCACCCCCGGACAGGGGATCCTCAAGGGGTTCGCCCGCTCCGCTCGCAAGAGCCGCAAGCGCTTCGGGACGGCCCTGGAGCCCTTCTCCCGGGTGGAGCTGCAGTGGACGGAGCCCCGCGGCGGTGAAATGGTGAGTTTGCGGGATGCCGAACTGATCGACCTCCATTCAGGCCTTCGGGGGGACCTCGTCACCCTCTCCCTGGCCTCCTACGGCATGGAACTCGTCGAGGGGCTGGTCGGGGAGGGGCAGGATTTCCCCGGCGAGTTCCGCCTCCTGGCCGCCTTTCTCGACCACCTGGCCTCCGGGGGCTCCCCCTCGGTGGCCCGCCTCCTGCTCGAGCTGCGCCTGCTGCAGCTGACCGGTTACATCCCCCATCTGCTTCACTGCTCCGAATGCAACGGGTCCCTGGGGGAAGGGGAGGCGGCCTTCGCCGCCGATAGGGGCGGGAGCCTCTGCCTCTCCTGCGCCGGGGGCGGAGCGGCCCTGCGGGTGGCGGTGGGGACCCTGGGGACTTTTTCCCGCTGCCTGCGCACCCCCCTCGAGGAGTTCGGCGGGTTCCGCTTCGGCCCCCGGACCCTCGCCGAGGGGGAGGCTATGCTGGCCGGCGCCCTTCGTCTCCACCTCCAGCGCCCCCTTCGGACGCTCCCCTTCCTGGAGCAGGCCCTGGCCGCCGGCGATGGTCGAAAGGCCGATAAACAGGGGGTTTGAGGGGTGCTTTTGCCTTGACAGGGGGAGCCAAAGCGGCTACACTCATGGCCCCTTATCTGTATACAGTATACGTTGACGCGGCCGCCTGCGGGCCGCCGCGACGATCTTTGCGGGAGGCACCGTGACCTTTCAAGAGCTGATCCTGTCCCTGCAGAACTACTGGGCCAACCAGGGATGCATCATCCAGCAGCCCTACGACCTGGAGAAGGGGGCGGGCACCTTCAATCCCGCCACGTTCCTGCGCGTGCTCGGTCCCGAGCCCTGGAAGGTGGCCTACGTGGAGCCCTCCCGGCGCCCCACCGACGGCCGCTACGGGGAGAATCCCAACCGGCTCCAGCACTACTACCAGTTCCAGGTGATTCTCAAGCCCTCGCCGATGAACATCCAGGAGCTCTACCTCGATTCGCTCCGCAGCTTCGGCATCGACCCGGCCCGGCACGACATCCGCTTCGTGGAGGATGACTGGGAGTCTCCGACCCTCGGCGCCTGGGGTCTGGGCTGGGAGGTCTGGCTCGACGGCATGGAGATCACCCAGTTCACCTACTTCCAGCAGGCCGGCGGCATCGATCTCAAGCCCGTCTCGGGGGAGATCACCTACGGCTGCGAGCGCATCGCCATGTACCTGCAGGGGGTCGACAACGTCTACGATCTCGAGTGGGTCAAGGGGATCAAGTACGGCGACGTCCACCACCAGACCGAGGTGGAGTTCTCCACGTACAACTTCGAGGAAGCCGACACGGCGATGCTCTTCCAGCTCTTCGACATGTACGAAAAGGAGTGCATCCGCCTCGCCGAAAAGGAGCTGGTCTTTCCGGCCTACGACTTCGTGCTGAAGGGCTCCCACGCCTTCAACCTCCTTGACG
>JBFHXN010000646.1:0-1652 GCA_041598955.1 Desulfuromonadales bacterium
GAAACCGGTCCCCGAAGGCGCTGAACTCGTTTTTCTCCCCGGTCGCGACGCATGGCGGATACCCGACTGCTCCCTGGCGGAGGCCATCGCCAGGCGGGAAAGCCGCCGCAGGTTCTCCCCCGCCCCCTTGAGCCTCGACGAGGTGGCCTTTCTGCTCTGGAGCACCCAGGGGGTCCGGGCCCGCATCCACGAAGCGGCCGTGCTGCGCACAGTCCCCTCGGCGGGCTGTCGTCACCCCTTCGAAACCTACCTCGCCGTGCAACGGGTCGAATCCCTCGCTCCGGGCATCTACCGCTACCTCCCCCTCGACCACGCCCTGGTCCTGGAAGGGACTCCCGACCACCTCAGGGAGCGTCTCGTCGCCGCCACCCGCGGCCAGCGCTTTGCCGGCGACGCCGCCCTCACCTTTCTCTGGACCGCCCTCCCCGCTCGCACCGAATGGCGCTACGCCGAGGCCTCCGCCAAGGTGATCGCCCTCGACGCAGGCCACCTCTGCCAGAACCTTTATCTGGCCTGCGAAGCCATCGCCGCCGGCACCTGCGCCATAGCCGCCTACGACCAGGGCAGGGCCGACGAATTGCTCGGGGTGGATGGGGACGGGGAGTTCACCCTCTATATCGCACCGGTGGGGAAAGTGAATCGGCCCGCTCCCTGAGCCCCCGCGCCCCCGCAATTTTTCAACAAGGAGTCTCCATGTCCTTCATCTCCGCCCTCTACCGCCTGGCGCTGGCCTTCTGGGTCGGCGGGGCCGCCCTCTTCACCTTCGTCCTCACACCCATCCTTTTCAAGACCCAGCCCCGGGACCTGGCAGGCAGGATCGTCGGGGTCCTCTTCCCCGGCTACTTCCGCTGGGGGCTCGCCTGCGGCGCCGTGGCCCTGGTCTGCCTGCTGCTGCAGCGGGGCCGCCACTTCCTTCCGGCCCTCGCCCTGCTCGTCCTGATGCTGACCGCAACCTCCTTCCAGGCCCTGGTCATCGAGCCCAAGGCCGCCACCCTCAAGGAGCAGATCGGCTCCTTCGAGACCACCCCGCAAGATCATCCCCTCCGGCAGCAGTTCGCCCGCCTCCACGCCGTCTCGGCCGCCTGCAACCTCCTTGTCCTGGCCGGAGGGGTGGTGCTGGTGGTGTTGTTGTGATCCAAGGGGGAGAGATTGGCCCTTCGCCGCCTGCCGGGATCTGGAAGCGCCCCACCGGCCATTGACAGCCACCCGGGGGAGAGGTTTTAATGGATGGCGCCCCCTTGTGCAACCTTCGGTGAACCCATGACGAGAATCCTCCAGACCCTTTGTCTCGCCCTGCTGCTGACAAGCTGCTCCAACGGAGACTGGCGCACCGCCAGCCGGCAACCGGCCGGGCTCGCTCCGGATGCGGCCTCGACCAGCGAGCCGGTGCTGCAGGCCTATGCCGCCGACGCCTGGGGGTGGCGTGGGTGGTTCGCGGTCCACACCTGGATCGCCGCGAAACGGAGCGGACAGCCCTATTACCTGGTCTACGAGGTCGTCGGCTGGCGGCATGAAGAGGGGCGGCCCGTGGTCCGCATCCGGCGGGACACCCCCGACCGGTACTGGTTCGGCGAGAAGCCGAGGCTGCTGGCGGATCACCGGGGGGACGGGGTGGATGCCCTGATCGACCGGGTGGAGGAGGCGGTCAGGAC
>JBFHXN010000647.1:0-1650 GCA_041598955.1 Desulfuromonadales bacterium
CCCGCCGGGGACCTCGCGGCCGCCACCCGCCAGCTGGCCACCCTGATCGGCGCGGGGCTCCCCCTCGTCGAGGCGCTGGAGTCGGCGGGAGGGCAGCTCGAGCACCCAGGCCTCGTCCGGGCCCTCGGCCGGGTGCGGGAGGAGGTGGTGCAGGGGGAGGCCTTCCACGCCGCCCTCGATCGCCACGGCAGGATATTTCCCCCCCTTTACGTCAACATGGTCCAGGTCGGCGAGAGCAGCGGAACCCTCGACCAGGTCCTGACCCGCCTGGCCGATTTCCTCGAAGACCAGGCGAGGCTCAAAGCCCGGATCAGGGCCGCCCTGGCCTATCCCGTGCTGATGGCGGTGGTCGGGGTCGGAGTCCTCTTCTTTCTCTTCGCTTTCGTGGTCCCCAAGGTCACCCTCATGCTCGAGGACCTGGAACAGGCCCTCCCCCTGCCGACGGTGCTGCTGATCGGAGCCACCGACCTGCTGACGAACTGGTGGTGGCTGCTTCTTCTGCTGCTGGCGGGAGGCGGCGTCGCCACGGTGCGCTGGCGCCGGACGGAGAAGGGGCGGCGGGCCTTCGACCGGCTGGCCCTGCGCGCTCCCCTCTTCGGGCGGCTCAACCTGCTCATCGCCACCTCCCGCTTCACCCGCACCCTCGGCACCCTGCTGCAGAGCGGCGTCCCCCTGCTCAAGGCCCTCGACATCGTCGAGAACCTCATGCAGAACGTACTGCTGCGAGACGCCATCGACGAGACCCGGACCAGCGTCCGGGAGGGGGAGGGGCTGGCCGCACCGCTGAAGCGCACGGGTGTCTTCCCTCCCATGGTGGCCCAGATGGCCGCCGTCGGCGAGCGCAGCGGCGAGCTCGAGGGGATGCTCTTCCGGGTGGCCGAGACCTACGAGCACCAGGTCGACCTCTCCATCACCGGTCTTCTCTCGCTGCTCGAGCCGCTGATGATCCTCTTCATGGGCTCGATCATCGGTTTCATCGTCCTGGCCATTCTGCTGCCGATCTTTCAGGCCAGTCAGGGGATGGGGCTGTAGAGGGGGGGGGCCGATGAAAAACGTCCCTCTGCTGCGTTGCTCTCATCCCTCGTCAACGACGTACCTGCCGGTACGCCTTATTCCTCGGGATTTCGAGAGCCTTGCATCCAAACATTTTTGATCGGCCGGAATTTTGTAGGGTGGGATAAGCGCAGCGTTCCCACCGCAGTGGTGGAAACGGCCTTTGCGGGCCTTATTCCACCCTACGCACTCAAGGAGTCTGAAATGGCAAAACTGAACGAAAAAACCCTCCGACGCAGCGAGCGGGGCTTCACCCTCATCGAGATCATGGTCGTGGTGGTGATCCTCGGCATCCTGGCGGCCATCGTCGTCCCCCGGCTCCTCGACAATCCGGACGAAGCCCGGATAACCAAAGCGAAGATCGACATCAAGGGGCTTGAACAGGCCCTCGGCATGTTCAAGCTGCACAACGGGTTTTTCCCCACCACAGAGCAGGGGCTCGCTGCTCTGGTCGAAAAACCGACCGTGGGGCGTATCCCTTCCAAGTTTCAAGAAGGGGGCTACCTGAAAAAGGTTCCCACCGATCCCTGGGGGACACCCTATGTCTACCTCTCCCCGGGCATTCATGACGACTTCGACATCATCTCCTACGGGGCC
>JBFHXN010000648.1:0-1648 GCA_041598955.1 Desulfuromonadales bacterium
GCCGCGGTGCAGCTTGCGCTGCAACACCTTGTTCTTCTGGTAGAAGGTGTTCTCGCCGTTGGCCAGCGCCGTGTACCCCAGCAGGAAGAAGGGGTGGGCGGCGTAGCGGACGATGTCGTAGTTGGTGTTCTGCCGGCACTGGGCGGTGATCACCTTGGCGGTGAACTTCTTGTCGGGCTGCCAGAGGTTGAAATAGGTCCCGATGTCCCGGGGATCACCGATCTCCTTGAGGGTGATGACGTCGGGCCAGAAGGAATAGACGTAGCCCAGATCATCGTCCTCGAGCAGGGCGCGCAGCTTCAGGCGCATGGTCAGGAGGAGCTCCTCCTTCTCTTTCTGGTCCGACTTCTTGTAGGCCTTGGGATAGTCGAAGGTCTCGAAGACGTAGTTGGGCATGGCGTTGATGTCGAGGCCGGGCTGGTCGTTGGTCTCGGGCACCCACTGGAGCACCCGCTGGAAGCCCGCGGCGTGAAGCATGTCCTCGGCGAGCTTGAGCCCATCGTCGGTGCAGGCCATGGAGAGGGTCGGCAGGTGCTTGTACCCCTCGAAGATGCCGCCGAGGTCCTGCATGACCATGGCGAAGCCCGAGTTGTCGTGCCCCTTCTGCTGGGACTGCATGAGCAGAAGGGCCTGGCTCGGGTGAACGTAGTTCAGGCTTTTGATCGCTCCGATGCGGCACATGAGCGCTTACCTCCAGTCGGTGTCGGCCGGGCTTGCCGGTTGTTGCGGTTGGGTGTACAGGGGAGACGGAGAATCTGATGCAAAAGTAGTACCAAGAAGAGTCCATTCCTCGCCGGACAGGGGAGGGAAGAAGGAAAGCCAGGTGGGCGAAGGTTGGGACGCGGTCCAGTGCCGAGGTGAGCCGAGGTCTGCTGGCGGAAGGTGTCGCCATATGACCAGGGTTTCGGTGGCACCTACACCGACAGTGTAGTTTGTCTACACAGAAGGTGGGCTCCCCCGTGGGAGGCGCCCGCCTTCATCAGACGTTTGCAGGAGAGGCTCAGAAGTTGTAGCCCGTCTCCGAGTGGGCGGTCTGGTCGAGACCGACGATCTCGTCCTCCTTGCTGACCCGCAGGCCCATGGTGGCCTTGAGGAGAAGCAGCAGCAAGGCCGTCACCGCGGCGGCGTAGGCCCCGCCGGCCACCACGCTCACAAACTGCACCCAGAGCTGGTGGAAGTTTCCTGCGAGAAGGCCCGTGGCTCCCACGGAGGCGAATACGCCCGTGGCGATGGCACCGAAGGCGCCCCCCACGCCGTGGACCCCGAAGGCGTCGAGGGAGTCGTCGTAGCCGAGGCGGTGCTTCATCAGCACTCCACCGTAGCAGACCAGGCCGGCCAGAAGCCCCATGATCAGGGCCGATCCGGGGGTGACGAAGCCGGCGGCCGGAGTGATCACCACCAGGCCCGCGACGATCCCCGAGGCGGCCCCCAGGGCGCTCGGTTTGCCCGTCTTGATCCACTCGGCGATCATCCAGGAGAGGGCACCGGCGGCGGCGGCGGTCTGGGTGGTGGCGAAGGCGAGCCCCGCGCTCCCCCCGGCGGAGAGGGCGCGTCCGGCATTGAAGCCGAACCCTCCGAACCAGAGCAGCCCCGCCCCGAGCAGGGTCATGGGGAGGTTGTGGGGGAACATCCGCTCGTGGGGATATCC
>JBFHXN010000649.1:0-1639 GCA_041598955.1 Desulfuromonadales bacterium
CCCGATGGTCCGGCGCGGTCTCCACAGGGTCGGCGTCCTCTTCCCCCCGCCGGAAAAAGAAGATGTTTCGTTTCAGCTTCTCCCTCCGCAGGTGATCGATGCCCAAACGGGTGACGGTGCGGTAGAGCCAGGTGCCGATGCGGCTCTCCCCCCGGAAGGTGCCGAGGGAGCGGTGGAGGCGCAGGAAGGCTTCCTGCGCGATGTCCTCGGCCTCGTCGCGGTCGCCGACCAGGCGGAAGGCGAGGTTCAGGATCCTGGGGGTATGGGAGAGCACCAGTTCCTCGAAGGAGGCGGCGTCCCCCTCGCGGGCCCGGGCGACCAGGATATGTTCTCGGGCGGCTTCCATGGCGAGAGGGTACTGCCCCCCCGGAAGACTGTCAACTCCGTCCTTCCCGGAAGCGGTCTCCTGCATGGGGCCAAAAAATCGAGGTGGTAGGGCCTTGGCTGTGGAGGACATGGGGATTTCCTGGCTGGGGGCTGACCTGACGTTCTGTTGGACGAACCGGGGGGAGGAAGGTTTACAGGGCGGGATGAAAAAGAGAGGGATGAAATGGCCTCTGCCGCCGTCGCCCTTGTTGACAGGGCCTCTCTCCGGGGATACCTTGTTCCCCCATCCCCTGTCCCGGAGGTACGCGCCATGACCCGCCCAGCCGCCGATCTGCCCCGCTGGAACCTCTCTCCCCTCTACGCCGGACCCGCCGACCCGGCCATCGCCGCCGACCTGAAGGACGCCCTGGGGGAGGCCGAAGGCCTGCGGACCGACTGCCGGGGGAGGATCTCCCGGGAGGACCTGACCGCCGCCGATCTGAAGGCAACCCTCGACCGTTACGAGGCTCTTCAGAAAAGGGCCCTCAAGCCCTACCTCTACGCCCAGCTTCTCTTTGCAGCCGACAGCACCCGGGAGGAGCACAAGGCCCTGGTGGCCCGGGTGCGGGAGGCCTGGAGCGCCATCGGGGAGCAGACCCTCTTCTTCGAACTGGAGCTGCTGCGCCTGCCTGAAGAGACCTTTTCGGCCCTGTTGGGGGCTCCGGAGCTCTCCGGCCACCTTCACTACCTGACGCACCTGCGCTCCCATGCCCCCTATACCCTCGCCGAAGAAGTGGAGCAGGCCCTCAAGCGAAAGGACCTCTCGGGGAAGGAGGCCTTTTCCCAGCTCTTCGAGGAGCTGACCTCCTCCTTCCGGTACCGCTTCGCCTTCCCCGGCGAGGATGGCGAGAGGGAGGGGACGGGAGAGGAACTTCTTGCCCTGCTCTACCATCCCGACGGGAAAATCAGGGAAGAGGCCTTCGCCGCCTTTCTCGGCAAGCATGCCGAGCAGGCCCTGGTGCTGACCGCCTGCTTCAACAATCTTCTGCTCGACCATGGCAAGGAGGCCGAGCTGCGGGGCTATCCCGACCTGATGACCCCCTCCCACCTGGCCAACGAGACCGAGCCTGCGATGATCGAGCAGCTGATGGCCGTCAGCGAGGCGAACTACGGCCTGGCCCGTGAATACTTCCAGCTCAAGCGGCAGCTGCTGAGGCTGGATCGGCTCAAAAACACCGACCTCTACGCCCCCCTGGGGGAGAGCCGGCGGGAGTTCCCCTTCGCCGAGGCCCGGGAGACGGTCCTGGCGGCCTTCGCAGGCTTTTCCCCGGAG
>JBFHXN010000650.1:0-1635 GCA_041598955.1 Desulfuromonadales bacterium
CTCGGGGGGGTCGAGTCGCTGATGACCCTCCCCGCCGTGCAGACCCACGGCGACATCCCCCCCGCCGAGAGGGAGCGCCTCGGCATCTGCGAAGGGTTGCTGCGCCTTTCCGTCGGCATCGAGTCCCCCGCCGACATCCTGGCCGACCTGGAGCAGGCCCTCGCCTGATCCCCCTTCCCCCGCCGTCTGACGGCATTTTGGCGTAGACCGATCGCCCAAGCGCCGGGTCCTTGACCCGGCGCCTTGCTGATACCGCCGCCCGAAACCTTCCAACTGCCTGATCTTATTGCTGATTAAAAAAATATATCTCTCCCCTGTGGAATTTTCACGGTTATTGCAAAGGCATTTGGTCGGGTTCACTGGCTACAAACTCGACAGATGAGGAGGGATTATCTTGAAAACTCTGATTGTGCTTCTTTCGGGAGTGCTTCTCCTGGCGGCCTGCATCGACCTCGCCTCCCTGCGGGGGGATCGCCCCCTGCTCCAGGTCCGGGAGTACGAGATGCTGCTGGCCGGCAACCTGGAGGCCGACTTCGTCGGTGACGAAAACTGCCTGGCCAAGTGCCACAAGCACGACCAGATCGGCAAGGACTTCCGGCTCTCGGTCCATGGGGAGCAGCTCTCCGCCGAGACGGGTCTCCCCCTGGTCAACTGCGAATCCTGCCACGGGGCCGGCAGCCTGGCCATCAAGCACGCCGAGCAGAGCGGCAAGTGCGACCCCGGAACCTTCCTGCAACTCGGCGACCTGCCCTCCCAGGTCCAGTCCCTGGTCTGCCTCAAGTGCCATTCGGCCGCCTCGACCCCCAACCTCCACAACTGGAACGCCAGCGCCCACGCTGTCAGCGACGTCTCCTGCTTCGACTGCCACAAGCTGCACCAGGGCCCCCAGCAGAAGGCCGGGCGCCAGGAGATGTCGCAGCTCTGCTACGGGTGCCACCAGGATATTCAGATGGCCTTCAACCAGTTCTCCCATCACCCGGTGCGCGAGGGGAAAATGGTCTGCGTCGACTGCCACAATCCCCACGGCTCCACCCAGGAGAAGCTTCTCAAGGGAACCACCGTCAAGGAGACCTGCACCCGCTGCCACATGGAGGTCCAGGGGCCCTACGTCTACGAGCACGCCGACGTCACGGAGGATTGCCGCACCTGCCACACCCCCCACGGCTCTCCCAACACCCCGCTGCTGACCGCCAACCAGCCCTTCCTGTGCATGCAGTGCCACGCCGGCCATCAGAACAGCGTGACCCCCACCCTGACCAGCGACGCCTTCAAGGGGGCCTTCTACACCCGCTGCACCGATTGCCACTCGCAGATCCACGGCACGGACATCCCCTCCAGCAAGGGGCGCGGCACTTTCCTCGCACGCTGACGGCCCGAACGGCAGATCCCCTCACACAGGAGACAAATCGTGGCTGACCTCAAATCGATGGCAAAAGCGGCCCTGCTCTTCGCGGCCCTCCTTTTCATGACCACCCCGGCTCCGGCGGAGGATGCCTCCGCCAAGGGGGACGACTTTTTTCTCGCCCACAAGCTGACCCTCGGCTACCGGGCGATCAGCACCGACGACAACCCCCACCGCGCCGCCCAGTACGACTCCCTCGATTCGGGCCCCGTGGCCGCCATCGACGTCAGGGC
>JBFHXN010000651.1:0-1622 GCA_041598955.1 Desulfuromonadales bacterium
GGCGGGACCTGGCTGGGGGTGACCCGCGCCGGACGCTGGGCGGCGGTGACCAATTACCGCGAGGCGGCGCGTCCCATGACGGGAGGTCGTTCCCGGGGGGCGCTGGTGCGGGATTTTCTGATGGGAGGGGAGAGCCCCGACGCCTTCCTCGAGGGGGTCAGCGCCGAGGCCGGGTGCTACCCCGGCTTCAATCTTCTGGCCGGCACGGGGTTCGAGGCCTGGTATTTCTCCAACCGCGACGGCAGCGCCCGCCCCCTCTCCCCGGGGCTTTACGCCCTGAGCAACGCCCATCTCGACACCCCCTGGCCCAAGGTGGTCCGCAGCCGCGAGGCCTTCGCCTCGGCGTTGCGGCTGCCGGATTCCTCCCTGGAGGAGGCCCTCTTCGCCCTCCTCGCCGACCGCCGGCAGGCCACCGACGCCGAGCTCCCCGACACGGGGTTCGGCCTCGAGTGGGAACGCCTCCTCTCTCCCCCTTTCATCCTCAGCCCCACCTACGGCACCCGCTCTTCGACCGTTCTTGCCTGCTCCCGTGACGGAGAGGCGACCCTGACGGAGCGCACCTTCCCTCCCGGCGAGGGACCGTGTCGCTTCGATAAGATCCGCCACTCCTTTCCGATGGTGTCCCCGTAGGAAAACTGCGAAAACGCATCCATATCCCCCCCGTGGGGTCCGAATCCATCCCCGGCTCCCCATTCCCTCCACTCCTCAATGGCCCTTGCCGGCTTGCGTCCTTCGCCTCGGTTGTTATCCTTTCCAGATGCAGCGGCCACCTTCCGGGCCGGAAAGGAGGAACATGAAGAAGCAACCGAAGCAGTCTCCGCCTTCGCCGGAGAGGGCTTTCAAGATCAAGGACTGCGCCCTGATCACCCGCATGGCGGGGATCGCCTCGGCCCTGAACCTGCGGGAGCTGAGGGAGCGGATTGCCGATTGTCCTCTGGAGTCCCTCTATCACCACTTCTGCGAAACGGCGCTGCGGGCGAGCTTCGACGACCCGGAGTTCCGTAACGACTTTGCCGTGTGGGCCGCCCGTCACCAGGGGGACAGGGTCCTCGCCGAACGGCTCGGCATCCTCAACCCCTACGCCTTCGACACCCTCGGAGGGCTGCGGGAGGAGATGCTGGACATCCTCGACGAGCGGCTGGCCGAGCGGCATGCCTCCTCCTGGACCCCGGCCTCGGAAGAGTTCCGCTTCATGCAGGCCGCCACCGTGGTCTTCGATACCGGCCGGACGATGGAGAGCGTTCACGACCTGATCGAAGCCATGCCGCAGCTGAGCCGCAGCGCCATCTATTATCATTTTGTGGAGGCCCGCCGCCGCGTTCCGGGGCGCAGCGACGACTTCAGCGCCTGGCTGGCCAACTTCGGTGCCGAGGCCGAGGGTCTGCGCCGGTCCTTTGCCCACATCGATTTCTACTTTCTCAACCTGCCGGAACTCAAGACGGCCCTGGTCGAGGCCGTCCGTCTTTCCCGAGAGAGGACCGGATCATGAAACGAACCCTGCAGGCCTACGAAGAGGTGGTCGGTCCCATCGCCATCCACCAGTTGCAGCAGCTCTCCCGCGACCTCGCCGGAGCGACGGTGGTTCATGTCAATTCCACCCGCTCGGGGGGGGGCGTGGCCGA
>JBFHXN010000652.1:0-1622 GCA_041598955.1 Desulfuromonadales bacterium
CAACCGAGGCACTTCGATCTTCATCTGCGTCCATCCGCCTTCATCTGCGTCCAATAAGCCTTGTCTTGTCCTCTGACTGAGAATTGGACCTATTCGGATTGTTTATTGGAGGAGATACAGCAGGAGGGTCAGGGAGAAGGCGCTGAGGAGAGTGGTGGTGAAGATGGCGCCGGCGACCAGATCGGGGCGGGTGCCGAAACGCAGGGAGTAGAGGAGGGGAAGGACGGCGGAGGGGGTGCTGGTCTGGAGAATGACGACCTTGCGGGTCAGATCCTGCAGGGCGAGGAGGTCGCAGAGCCCCCAGGCGATGAGCGGGGCGAGGGCCAGTCGCAGCACCGCGGAGAGGCCGAGGAATCCCGGCTGGACCTGGAGCCGGGTGCGGGCCAGCTGCATGCCGAGGAGGACCAGCATCAGCGGGATGGCCGCCTGGCCGAGGAGGTCGATGGGGCGCAGCAGGAAGAGGGGGACCGGGATCGAAAGGGCCTTGAGGAGAAAGGCGAGGGCGACCGCGTGGAAGATCGGAATCCGTGCCGTGTTGGCCAGGGCCGTGGAGAGGGGAGCCTTCCCCCCCTGGGCCAGGACGATGGCCAGGGTGCCGAGGGGGATGTTGAAGAGGACGAAGATCAGGATGGAGACCTCGAGCCCCCGGTCGCCGAAGGCGAACCAGGCCAGGGGAAGGCCGAAGTTGCCGATATTCATCATCACCGTGGTGAGGGCCAGGGCTCCCCGGGTGTCCCGGTCCATGCGCAGAACCCTCCCGCAGAGGGCGGCAACGGCGAGGAGGGCGGCCGTGTAGAGGACCATGAAGATCCCGAGGTCCACGGCGAGGTCGAAGCGGATCTCCCGCTTCATCAGGGCGGCGAAGACCAGGGCGGGGGTGAAGAGATAGAGGGAGGCGTTGGTGAGGGTGCGAAAATCGAGACTGAAGACCTTTTCCAGGGCGAATCCCGCCAGGATGATCAGAAAAACAGGGACGATGATTTCAACAAACAGCATGGCGGCTCCAGTGGGGGATTCCCGGTTCGGCCGGTGGAGATTATCATGACGCGGAACCCTGCGCAACAGCCGCGCCCATTCGCCCGGGAGCGGCTCAAGAGGGAGGAGGGCTCCGGAGGGGCCGGAAATAACTCTCGAAAATTGCGGATCCCCACCCGTCCCCATATTTTTTTTGGTATACATGAATGGTCGTTACTATTCCCGTTGACAAGGGCGCGGCCATTCGATTTAATGGCTTTTCGGTTTCACCGGCCCCGGTCTGGCGCGTGGCACGGCGGCACCGATACTTCTTATTCGCTTCAGGAGGATATGATGAATCCATTGGCTCAAGAACTGAACGACCAGCTCGCCCAGCACAGTCCGCACGTCCTGGAGATGCTTTCCGATCTCGGAAAGAACCTCTTCTTCCCCAAGGGCATCCTCACCCAGTCCGCCGAAGCGAAGGAGAAAGCCCACAAGTTCAACGCCACCATCGGCATCGCCACCGAAAAAGGCGGCCCGATGTTCCTGCAGTGCATCCAGGACAAACTCCCCGGTTTCGATCCCAAGGATATCTTTCCCTATGCCCCGCCGGCCGGCAAGCCCGAGCTGCGTTCCCTGTGGCGGGAGAAGATGCTGCGGGAGAA
>JBFHXN010000653.1:0-1617 GCA_041598955.1 Desulfuromonadales bacterium
CCCACCCCGGCCCTCCGTTTCTCCCAGGACCCCCGCCCCGAGCGGCTTTACCCCACCGGGACCGGCCCGGGCGAGAGCTCCGAAGGGTTCGGATCAAAACTGGTGCGGATTTTGTAAGAGAGCCCTTACGCCCCCTCCCGGGCCCGATTTTAGCGAGGCCGGAGCGCGGGGTTGTCGGGATCGACCATCACGAGGGAGTCATGAGCCAGGACATACCGGCCGACCAGATCGAAATCATCCAGGAGTTTCTCCAGGAGAGCCGGGAGATGCTCGACCAGCTCGAACCGACCATCGTCGAGCTGGGGGAGGGATGCCAAACCGTCGACTGCTGGGAGGCCCGCACCTGCGACCAGAAGGAGTGCGCCCGCTTCGGGAAGAGTTTTTCGCGCCCCTGCTGGCTCGAGACGGGCTACCTCGGCGAGGGGAACCGCAGCTGCGCCGGCGCCCAGTCGGCGCAGGACTGCCAGAGCTGCGCCGTTTTCCGCCTCTCCAACGGCGACACGGGCACCATCAACGCCATCTTCCGGCTTTTTCACTCCATGAAGGGGAGCGCCGGATTTCTCGACCTCAATCAGATCTCCCGGGTGGCCCACGCCGCCGAGAGCCTCCTCGACCTGGTCCGCTCGGGCAAGATCCGCCTCGATGCCAGCCATGTTCAGCTGCTCTGTCAGGCCTGCGACTTCTCCCGGGACGCTTTGGATCGCGTGGCCGCGAGCTACCACGACCGGGAGTTGGAAGCGTCGGCCGGGGAACTCTCGGCGAAGCTGGAGCGGGCCGCCGCCCAGGCCCTCGAAGAGATCCTCGCGCCGGGGGCGACCCCGCCCCTGAAGAGTGAGCCCCCCCCCGCCCGGATCGAGCTGGGGACGACGGAGGAGATGCGCCACCTCTTCGTGGTGGAAGCCCGGGAGCAGCTCCAGGAGCTGGAGACCGCCCTTCTGGAGTGGCCCAGGAATCCCGGCGACCGGCAGATCACGGCCTCCCTCTTCCGGGCCCTCCACAGCTTCAAGGGGAACTGCGGCCTCCTCGACCTCGCGGACCTGGAGCGGCTGGCCCACCAGATGGAATCCCTGGTCGGCCTGGGACACGAAGGGCGCCTCGACGACGTCGATGCCGTGGCCGGGGAGCTGCTCCCCCTGATCGACCTGATGCGCGACGCCGTCACCCCCCTGGTCGAGCGGGGCGAGGCCCCCCTGGCCGAACTTCCGGCAATCCTGGAGCGGCTGCAGCGCTTCCACCCCTCGGAAGGGGCCCCCCTCCCCGCCCGGCAGGCCTCCCCCGAGGGATCGGATCACCCGACCCGCCTCGGGCAGCTCCTCGTCGCCCGGGGGCTCCTCGACGCAGACACTCTTGAATCGGCCCTGCGGGACAAACACCAGAAACTGCTCGGAGAGAGGCTGGTGGAGATGGGCAAGGTCAGCCGGGAGCAGGTCGACGAGGCCCTGGCCGAGCAGCGCCGCCTCCGGCAGGGGGGGCCCACCCCGCCCCCGGTCCCGTCCAAACCCGCCCAACCCCAACAGCCCCCCCCCGCCCCGCCCCGGGCCGAAACGGGAACACCGGCCACCCCTTTCCGCTCCGGGGCCCCCCGTCAGGACATCCGGGTCGACCGGGAGAAGCTCG
>JBFHXN010000654.1:0-1610 GCA_041598955.1 Desulfuromonadales bacterium
CCTCGCTTCCTTTGACCTCGACAACGCCCACGTGCGGGAGGCCCTGGTGCTGGCCGGAAAGGTTCTGGCCGCTCCCGGGGTGGTGGCGGAGCTCTGCTGGTCCGACGACCCTTCCTACACGGCCGGGTATGTCGCTTCGTCCGGTGGAGGCTACCAGCGCCTCACCCACCTCAAGGCTCTCGGAGACCCCCGCGGGGGACGGGCCTTCTTCCTGCGCCCCGAGGGGCTTGACCTGCCAGCCCTGCTCGCCTTTCTGGAGAAAACGCCGATGCTCTTTACCGGCCTGGGACCGCTCGCACACCCCGTCGATTGGAGGGGGTAGTCATGGAGGATCTGCTCAGGGAGTTGAGTCGCCTGGAGGAGGGGGGAATGCGCCGCACCCTTCGGACCCTCGAAGGGGCCCAGGGGCCGAGGGTGCACCTGGGGGGACGGGAGGTCCTGCTGCTCTGTTCCAACAACTACCTCGGGCTGGCCAGTCACCCCGCCCTGGTGACCGCCGCCTGCGAAGCCACCGGGCGCTTCGGCACCGGAAGCGGGGCGAGCCGCCTCGTCTCCGGGACCATGGAACTGCACACCCGGCTCGAGGAGCGGATCGCCTCCTTCAAGGAAACGGGGGGGGCTCTTCTCTTCAACTCGGGCTATGCCGCCAACCTGGGGATCCTTCAGGGGCTCCTCGGACCGGACGATCTCATTTTCTCCGACGAACTCAACCATGCCTCCATCATCGACGGCTGCCGCCTCAGCCGGGCCAGGACCCTGGTCTATCCCCATCGTGACGTGGGGGCCCTCGAAGAGCTGCTTCGACGGGAGGCCCCCGGCCGCCGGGGGCGGTGGTTGATCGTCACCGACGGGGTCTTCAGCATGGATGGCGACATCGCCCCCCTGGCCGAGTTGGCGGATCTCAAGGAGCGCTACGAAGCCTGGCTCATGGTCGACGACGCCCACGGAACAGGGGTGCTCGGCGCGGGGGGGAGGGGGAGCGCGGAACATCTCGGCTGCCTCAGGCGGGTCGATCTGCACATGGGAACCCTGGGCAAGGCCCTCGGCGGTTTCGGAGCCTTTCTGGCGGCCGACCGGGCGGTGGTGGAGACCCTGGTCAACCGCAGCCGCCCCTTCATCTTCTCCACCAGCCTCCCCCCGGGTGTGCTGGGCGCCGCCCTGGCCGCCCTCGACCTGGTGGAGGGGGAGGAGGGGAGTGCGCGGCGAAGGGCCCTGGAGGAGAACCGGCGCCTCTTCTCCGGACATCTGGCCGCCGCCGGTCTCGACCTCATGGGGAGCTCCACCCAGATCCTCCCCGTGAGAATCGGGGAGCCGGCCCCGACCATGGCCGCCACGGCCCATCTGCTCGACAGGGGGATCTTTCTCCAGGGGATCCGTCCTCCCACCGTCCCCCCGGGAAGCTGCCGGCTGAGGGCGACCCTCATGGCCGACCACACCCCCGCCGAGCTGCAGGGGGCCGCCGAAGCCATCGTGGAAGTCGTGGGGGAGGCGGCGGCGTGAAGACCTTTCTTCTCGAGGATGGCCGGCGCCTCGCCTACCGGGAGGCCGGATCGGGACCTCCCCTGGTTCTGCTGCACGGCTGGGCCATGTCCTCCGCGGTCTTCAGCGAA
>JBFHXN010000655.1:0-1601 GCA_041598955.1 Desulfuromonadales bacterium
ACAGCAGCCCTCACGAGGTAGGCCCCGGGTCCCCCTGCAGGGTCGGGATCTATGGTCGCATCCCCCTGCCCCTGAACAAAACACCGCAGACGACTGAGGTCGATCCCATCGCCGTCGATCCGCACAACAAGAGTCGGCGGATCCTCCCCTTCGATCACCGGTCCCGCCGGCGAAAGAACGTCCACCGGCAGGGCCCGCATCCCGAGTTTTTCCCTGAACCCACCGATTGTGGCATAAGGGCCCCCCATGGGAAAACGCGGCAGGACAAAGAGGTCACTGCTGGCAGCGATCACCCCGGACTGCTGGGCCGTCGCCCCCTGGTACCCCTCCCCTTTCAGTATCTCGACCACCTCCGGCGAATATTCCCCGTAGGGGTAGGCAAAGAGAAGCGGACGCTTCCCCAGTTCCGATTCGAGGAGCCGCTGCGCCTTGCGGATATCCGCCGTGATCCGCTGTCGCCAGGTGTCCCGCCCCTCACCCTCCTTACGATTGAGAAGATAGAGATGGGAGGCCGAATGGTTACCGATCTCGATCCCTTCGGCGGCAAGAGCCCGCAATTCATCCCACCCCAGGTATCCCCGGCCACCGACGGCGTCGGTATTGACGAAGAGTGTCGCCGGATAACCGAAGCGACGCAGCAGAGGCATGGCGCCACTGAGAAAGGTCGTGTAGGCGTCATCGACGGTCAGGACCGCACAGCGCTCGGGAAGAGTCTTGCCGGCGCGCAGACGGCCGACAACCTCCCCGAGGGACAGGACCGTGTAATCCTTCTCTTGCAGGAGTTGCAACTGGGCGGTAAAGGTTTCTATGGAAATGTTGGTTGAGGGATAGCGGTCATCGCCGAAACGGTGATAGACGAAGACGTTGGCTTCTCCGGCCAGGGCCGAAGTCGACAGCAGCGCGAAAACCAGCGCCAGCGCGATGGGACGGATTTTTGAAAGCATGTGGACCTTCATTGGGGGAGGGAATGGTGGAGTGAGCGCCCTGGATACCGAGACGGATCAGGACCCTTCCTTGACCCGGCTGCGCAGGTAGCGGCGAATGCAGTTTCGTGCCCTGGGTGTCGCGGTCCACTCCAGCCACTTGGGGAGGACCTCAGGGACATCACTCCGTTCGATGCCCACCTGGTCCCCATCCATCAGTCGCGATTTGAGGAGACGGGTCTGACCATTGATGCGGGCCCTGCAGGCATGAAGGCCGAGTTCTTCATGGATATCGAAGGCGAAGTCGAGAGCACTGCTCCCCTCGGGCAGGGTGCGGACCTCACCTCGGGGGGTGTAGACCTGGATGGAGGCGGAGGCCAGACGCAGGCTCTCGGTGTCAAAGGCTGACTCGCCATCGAGGAGGGAGCGCATCAGCTCCTGGAAGTTGGCCATGCGGAATTCAAAGCCGGGGGCCAGGACCCCCGCCTCGTTGAAGCGGGCCAGCTTGCGGGTGGTGATCTCGACCCGCATACGGTAGATCCCGGCCTGAACCGTGGTTTTCAGGGCCAGGTAGCCGAACTGGGAGGTAACATTGAGGTGATCCCTGAGCTTACCGGGGATGGGAGAATAGAGGTTGTGAAGCAGACCGAGGGCCAGATAGGCGTCCATCGTCCGGTC
>JBFHXN010000656.1:0-1599 GCA_041598955.1 Desulfuromonadales bacterium
GACATTGGTCACAACGGGAACCTGGGGGTCGGAGACGGTCACCTGCTCGAGTACGACCCGCAGCCGCTCCCCGGCGGGAACCATCAGTTGGCAATGGAAAGGTGCGCTCACCGGAAGAAGCAGGGCCCGTTTGGCGCCCTTGCCCTTGGCTAGCTCGGCGGCCCGCTCGACGGCGGCCGTGTGCCCGGCGATCACCACCTGACCGGGGCTGTTGAAGTTGGCCGGGGAGACGATCTCTCCCTGCGCCGCTTCGCGGCAGACCTCCTCGAGCGCCTCCCGTTCAAGTCCCATGACAGCGGCCATGGATCCGGTCCCGACAGGAACCGCTTCCTGCATGAAAGCCCCGCGTTTGCGAACGGTCCGCACCGCGTCGGCGAAACCGATGGCCCCTGCGGCGACCAGGGCCGAATACTCCCCCAGGGAGTGCCCAGCCACGTAGGAGGGCTTGAGTCCGCTCTCCTGCTCGATCACCCTCAGGGCCGCGATGCTCACGGTCAGGATGGCCGGCTGGGTATTGGTGGTCAGCTTGAGATCTTCTTCGGGACCGTTGAAGCAGAGTCCCGCGAGGTCGATCCCCAGGGCCTCGTTGGCCTCTTCGAAGACCTGTCTGGCCGCCGGGAAATTATCCGCCAGTTCCTTGCCCATACCGGCATACTGGGAACCCTGGCCGGGGAAAACGAATGCGATCATGTTCATCCACTCCTGCGGAACAGGCGTCCGGAAGTCGTCCGCCTACCAGCGCATCAGGGCAGAGGCCCAGGTAAAGCCGCCGCCGAAGGCGTCGAGAAGCACGTAATCTCCCTCCTTGATGCGGCCGGCCCTGTTGGCTTCGTCCATGGCGATGGGTATGGAGGCTGCGGAGGTATTCCCGAATCGGTCTACGTTGATGTAGACCTGCTCATCTCGAAGCCCCAGGCGCTTGGCCGTCGCTTCGAGGATGCGGCGGTTGGCCTGGTGGGGAATGAAGAGGTCGAGATCAGCGACGGTGAGACCATTTGCGGAGAGGGCCTCTTCGGCCACCTCGGTGAGAGAGCGGACCGCGACCTTGAAGACCTCGTTCCCCTCCATCTTCAGAAACTGCTCCCGGTTGCGCACCCCCTCTTCGCTGGCCGGGTTCCTGGAACCGAACCCCGGCTGGTAGAGAAGCTTGAGGAAGTTGCCGTCGGCGTGCAGGTGCGTGGAGAGGATTCCGTGATCCCCCTCCTGGGCCTCGAGAACCACCGCCCCGGCTCCGTC
Source organism: Desulfuromonadales bacterium (assembly GCA_041598955.1). Lineage (GTDB taxonomy): Bacteria > Desulfobacterota > Desulfuromonadia > Desulfuromonadales > JBFHXN01 > JBFHXN01. Next base: position 1,237 of record JBFHXN010000656.1, read on the forward strand.
GCCGAAGAGGACGCAGCTGTTGCGGTCGGTCCAGTCGATGGCGCGGGAGAGGACCTCGGCCCCGATCACCAGAGCCTTGCGTGCCGGTCCGGCCTCCAGGTGCTTGACGGCGTTGGCCAGGCCGTAGACGAAGCCGCTGCAGGCGGCCGAAACATCAAAGGCGCCGGCCCGGGTGGCCCCGAGCTGGTGCTGGACCATGCAGGCCGTGGCCGGCCAGGGGTAATCGCCCGTGATGGTTCCGACGATGATCAGGTCGAGTTCCGAGGCTTCGACGCCGGCCATCTCAAGGGCCTTGCGGGCAGCGGCCACCGAGAGATCCGAGGTGCACTGCCCCTCGGCCGCGATCCGCCGCTCGCGAATGCC
>JBFHXN010000657.1:0-1599 GCA_041598955.1 Desulfuromonadales bacterium
CCTGATTGACAGCGGACTTTCCGGGACAGGCACCCTGCGGGAGCCGGTCCCGAGGGGGAGAGTTTTAGCGGTTGAGGTGCCAGTCGTATTCCTTCCAGACCACGTCCGCCGCCATCCCTCTCTCGACCATGAAATCCCTGGCCGGCCCGGGGTCGATGTAACGGATCAGCAGGTCGACCACCCCTTCGTGGCCCCCGAAGTCGGGCCGGTACCATTTGAAAATGGGAGAGATCCGCAACAGGTTCTCGTTGGGGAGGACCTCCACCTCGGGGCCGTTGATGAAGCCGCTGGCGGCCACTTCGAGCTGGGTCTCGAGCCGCTCGGGAACATAGTAATTGATCGGCGGGCAGGAGGATGAGGCGCAGACAAGGGTGAAGTGGATGCGGGGGTCGGGAGGATCGACGATGTGGTCGATGCGGGGGTCGTCCTTGCCGAAGGGATGGATAAGGCCGTGGGGGGGACGGCGGTTGCCGCGCAGGATGCCGTGCTCGATGTCGTCGGGGGAAAAACTGCTCCCCCCGATCTCGTAGCCGACCCGGGTAAAGAAATCGGGCACCTCCTTGAGGCTCTCGCGGATGCCGAGCTCGACGACCCCGTGCACCACCAGGGTGTTGTAGAGGTTGATCCAGAAGGCGACCCGTTCCCGCGAGGCATCGAGGCTCTCGAGATCGTAGCCCCTCAGCAGGGCCGTGTCGGCGGCATAGCCGGCCCAGGCCTGCGATTTTCGCATGGCCTCGTAGTCGACCTTGCCCCGCTCCAGGTCGTAAAACTCCCCCTTCAGGCGGTTGATGTCGCTGCGCAGATGGGCGGCGACGTCGAGCTCGGGGGGCTTCTCGGCTGCGGGACCTCCGTTGAGGATCAGTTTTTCGGTCATGAGGGATTCCTTCATCGTTTATCTGTCAGCGGTTTCAGTCGGGAGAACATCAGCCCCCTCCAACCGTCTCCCCGAAGATGGCCTGCCGCCTGCGGAAAAGGTCGTCCACCTCGGCCAGCCCTTCGTCGAGGGCCGAAAGAGCTGCCGCCAGATCTTCCTCCCCGGAGGCCTCGAGCACGTCGAGAAGGGCCCGCAGCCCCGCCACCCGATCGAGAAGGGCGAGGTCGAGATCAAAGAGCGCCTCTTCGGCCCGGGGGTCGGAACCCGTCCCTTCCGTCACTTCCGCGGCCCGGGGGGAGAGCTTCTCCTTGAGAAACGCCGCCGTCCGAAGTGTGGCCGCGAGGCTTTCCCGCAGATCGGAGGGGAATCGACCGGCAGCCAGGAAGCCGGCCAGCCTGTCCCGGGAGCGATCGACCTCCTCGGCCAGGCGGCGGCGCAGGAGAAAATCGGTCTTGGCGTAGTGGTGCCCCTGGTAACCGAGAAACTCGGGAACCAGTCGGGTCAGCCTCTCCTTCTTGTGCTCCATGGCGATTTTCATGCTCCCCTCCCGCTGCGGACCTGCTTCAACGGTAGCAGAGGGGGTGGGGGTGTCAATCGCCTTCCGGAGCGGGTTTAGGGGAAGGACCGGTCGTCTTGGCTCTGGCATTTTCTCCCCAGCCGTGCTATTAGCAGGGAGTTGAGATTCCCACCCCTCACCCAGCACCCGACCGCGAAGGAGAGCGCCA
>JBFHXN010000658.1:0-1595 GCA_041598955.1 Desulfuromonadales bacterium
GGGAGGTGCTGCTCAACCTCTTCTCCTACGAGGCCCTCAAGCGCTGCATCCGCAACGGCGAGATCAAGATCGAGGACATGACCGAGCAGTTCCGGCTGATCGCCACCGTCTCCCTCAAGCCCCAGGCGATCCCCCTCGACTGCAAGATCGTGCTCATCGGCACCCCCATGCTCTACTACCTGCTCTACCAGTACGACATCGATTTCCGCAAGTATTTCAAGGTCAAGGCCGACTTCGACCGGATGATGAAGAACACCTGGGAGAACGTGCAGCAGTATGCCCTCTTCGTCGCCTCCAAGTGCGCCGAGGAGGGGCTGCTCCATTTCGAACCGGGGGGGGTCGCCCGGGTCATCGAATACTCGGCCCGGCTCATCGAGGACAAGACCCGGCTCTCCTCGCGCTTTCTCGATATCGCCGACCTGATCCGAGAGGCCGGCTTCTATGCCCAGCAGCACGGTCGCAAGCACGTGGGGCGGGAACAGGTCGACCTCGCCATCGAGTCGAAAATCTATCGCTCCAACCGGATCGAGGAGCGCATCCAGGAGATGATCGAGGAGGGGACCCTGCTGGTCGACACGGCGGGAGAGGTGGCCGGACAGGTCAACGGCCTCTCGGTCTACCTGCTGGGGGACTTCTCCTTCGGCCGCCCCTCCCGGGTCACCGTGCGCACCTACCTCGGCAAGGGGGGGATGGTCAACATCGAGCGGGAGGCCAAGCTCTCCGGCCCCATCCACGACAAGGGGGTGATGATCCTCGCCGGCTTCTTCGGGGAGCGCTTCGCCCAGGACAAGCCCCTCTCCCTGGCCGCCTCCATCTGCTTTGAGCAGTCCTACAGCGGGGTGGAGGGGGACAGCGCCTCCTCCACCGAGCTCTACGGCCTGCTCTCCTCCCTCTCGGGCCTCCCCGTCAGACAGGGGGTGGCCGTCACCGGCTCGGTGAACCAGCGGGGCCAGGTGCAGGCCATCGGCGGTGCGAACGAGAAGATCGAGGGGTTCTACGCCGTCTGCAAGGCCCGGGGGCTGACGGGCGACCAGGGGGTGATCATCCCCGCGGCCAACGTGCGAAACCTCATGCTCAAGCCCGAGGTCACAGAAGCGGTGCGCCGGGGGGAGTTCCACGTCTACGCGGTGGAGCATGTCGACCAGGGGATCGAGATCCTCACCGGTGCCCCCGCCGGGGAGCGGAGGGAGGACGGCTCCTGGCCCGAGGGGAGCGTCAACTTCCGGGTCGACAGGCGCCTGAGGGAGATGGCCGAGGCCCTCCGAAAATTCGGCAAGGCCGGGGAGAAGAACGGAGGAGAGAAAAACGGCGGGTAGGCGGCGGGGCGGCGCGCCACCCCTGGACACCCGCCCGGGACCAAGTGCCGGCGCCCGGGTGGACGGAGCGGCCGGAGGATTTGGTATCCGATGGCATGAGCGCCGTGGAAGGGATTGTTTTCAGAACGAAAGAGGCAGCCACGGGGCTGCCTCAGGCTGCTGAAAAACCCCCATCTGCTTCGTTCCCCTTGATCTCGTCGCTGCGACGTAGCTTCCGCTACGCCTCACTCCTCGATCGGCGGGCGACTTGCATCTGGGGGTTTTTGAGCAGCCTCAAAA
>JBFHXN010000659.1:0-1593 GCA_041598955.1 Desulfuromonadales bacterium
AAACCCTGAAGAGTCGAGGCGGTAGCGCTTCCCTTTGGCCCAACCGGGCTCCCGGCGGAAGACCTTTTCTTTCTTCCTGTCGTCTGCGGGGTCGATGGTCAAGGCCCCATTTTCAAACGAGGCCGTCACCTCCATCCTCTCTCCCTTGCGGCTCACCAGGGGAACAATTCGAGTCTCCCCCTCGGTCAGAGTGAAGACCGTCGCGGTGAAAGCCTCATGCCCCCCGCCGAACTTCGCCTTCCCTCCCCCCAGCGTGACCCGAAGAACCGTCACCAACGGACCTGGTGCTTCCTTCTCTTGGGCCTCCTTCTTCGCCTCTTCGGGGCGCGTCTTCTCCGGCCCGAGGGTGGGAGGCGACTGCTCCGTCGGTGGCGTGATGAGGACGGGTTCTGGAGCCGCGGGCTGGGCGGGGTCGGTGACGACAGCTCTCTCCTCCCTCCGGGGCCTTTCAGGCCTTGTCCGGGGAGGCGTCTGGGCCGGAGGCGGTGCCACCAAGACCGGTTGGGGAGTGACGGATTGCGCCGGCTCCCGCACGATGATCACCTGTGGGGGCGGCGCCGGCCGGGGCTGCTCCCTGATGACGATGACCTGGGTCTCACGCCCACCCTGCCCCCGCCCGTGGCGGCCCGTCTCGAGAATCCTGACCTCCAGCTCGAGCCCCCGAATCTTGATGCCGCTCTCGCTGCGAAGTTGGCTGTAGGCCTTGCCGCTCCCCCAGGAATCCTCCCGGATGAGACGGATCCCTGCCCTGTGCTGCGTCCCGGCGAGCGTTCCGTCCAGAAGCAGCGCCCCGTCGACATAAGAGACCCGCAGGGGGGCCGTTCTCCCCTTGCGTTCCGACAGGATCACCTCGCGGCTGTCACCATCGGCGATTTTGAAAATAACAGGAGCAAAGGCCCTGTGTTCCCCCGATATTTTGGCCAGGCCGCTTTTGATCTCCACCTCGACGAGGTCCCCGTAATGGCCGGCCCTTCCCTGGTAGATGGCCTCGACCCTCTGCCTGCGAATCTCCGCCGCCTCTTCTTCCTGCGCTCTCCGCCGGGCCTCCTCGAGGGCCCTGACCCTCTCCCTTTCCTGCCGGGCCCGCTCCATCTCCTGCCGTCGTATCTCGTAAGCGCGGACGGTCTCCTGCTGCTGGGTCTCCGTCATCATCTCCCAGCTCTCCTGGGAAACACCGTAGATGGTGGGAGTACAGGAAAGGAGCGCCCCCAGGAGCAACACCGCCAGTCCCTTTACGAGTCTTGTCTGCATGAAATCCTCCCTGAAAACATGAAGTCGATTCTGGAGAATGTTTCTAGAGGTGGATCCTTATGAGCCCTGCTCCAAATTCTGGATCACCGGCGGAGGCGGGGCAAGGGACATCGGGTGCCATGAAGGGCGATGTCGCCATATCGGATGCAAGAACTCAGCCGCTGCGGAGCAGTTCCAGGCGGCTCCCCCAGCGGTCAAGGAGGGCCTGGCGCAGATCGGCGCAGGAGGGATCGTTGTCGAATTCGGGATCCTCCGCCAGGGTGAAGGCCTCCTTCCGGGCCGTTTCCAGAAGGCCTCCATCCCGCAGGAGGTTCGCCACCCGGAAATCGGGGAGTCCGGACT
>JBFHXN010000660.1:0-1587 GCA_041598955.1 Desulfuromonadales bacterium
AGGAGGGCTCCTGGTGGCGGGGGGCGCTGCTGCACGAGCTTCTGGCGGCCCTGGAGGTCCCCCCCGAGTCGGCGGAGAGCCTGCTATTCCGGGAGCGGGCGGGCTTTTTCCTCGCCGACAACGAGCGGGGAAAGAGGCTGCGGGTGCGCATCGCGGAACGGGATTTCAACCTGCGCAAGAGCGGCGCCAACGGCCACTTCGAGAAGATTCTCCGGGTGCCGAAGGAGGAGGCGGAGGGGGCCGCCCGTGGAGGCCGGCTTCCCTTTGCCCTCGTCACCCCGGCGGGGGACGGGCGGAGCTTCGAGGGGAGGGTGGAGCTCCTGGCGCCGACGGGGATCTCGGTGATCTCCGATCTGGACGACACCATCAAGGAGAGCTCCGTCCTCGACAAGAAGGAGCTTCTGGCCAACACCTTTTTGCGGGAATTCAAGGCGGTGCAGGGGATGGCCGGGCTCTACCGGAGCTGGAAGGAGAGGGGGGCGGCATTTCACTACCTCTCGGCCTCCCCCTGGCAGCTCGCCCCTGCCCTCGCCCCCTTTCTCGCCGCGGGAGGCTTCCCGGAGGGGAGCCTCCACCTGCGCACCTTCCGGTTCAAGGACCAGACCTTCTTCAGCCTCTTCTCCGCCCCGGAGAAGTACAAGATCCCTGCCGTCGAGGCCCTTCTGGATGCCTTTCCCGGACGCCGGTTCCTGCTGGTGGGGGACGCCGGGGAGCGGGACCCGGAGATCTACGGCGAGGTCGCCAGGCGCAACCCCGGCAGGGTGGAGGCCATCTTCATCCGCGCCGTGCCGGGGGGGGATCTCTCGCCGGAGCGTTTCGATGAGGCCTTCGAAGGCCTGCCCGAGGAGATGGGGAGGGTTTTTGCCGATCCGGCGGAGTTGGAGGGGTGGGGGTGGGAGGAGTCGGAAGGGGAGAGGTGAAAATCCAGGCGGCCGGCCGGGACCGGCGAGGTTGGGCCCTCACCCTCACCCCGACCCTCTCCCATCGAGGGTGAGGGGCCACGCGCTCCCGAGGCGATCCCCTTTAACCTCCCCTGTAATTGCCGGGCTCCGAAACAGAAAAGGACGGCCCCCGCGCGGGAGCCGTCCTTTTTGGCTGGCATTGAGTTGTGCTCTATCGGTCCTAGAACCGTCCCGCCAGGGCCATCTGCGGCCCTCCCGCTCCGCCGAGCAGGGCGGCCATGTCGGCCGGCCCTTCCAGGCGGTGCACCTCCAGATCCTCCCGGTCGAGGGTGACCTCTTCTCCGGCCACCTCGCTCAGGATCTTGACAACGACCTCGGGGGTGAGCTTGGCCGGGTCGACCCGCAGCACCAGATAGTTCCCCTCGGGCTGAAGGCTCCCCTCGAGACTTCTCTTCATCCGGTCGAGCTTGTCCTTGGCCTTTTTCCCCGCCGGGAGGTAGATGGCCCCCGTGGAGAAGTCGATGGCGAAGGCGACCAGCCCCGGCACGATGAAGAGGAGCAGTCCGATGCCGTTGAGAATGGCGATCACCGGATCGATCTCCCCCTTGGTCTGACCCCGGCGCTCGGGATAGATGATGGTTCCGCAGGCGGCGAGCTGGAAGACCAGCAGGGCGCCAAGGGCGAG
>JBFHXN010000661.1:0-1584 GCA_041598955.1 Desulfuromonadales bacterium
CGGAGAGGAGCAGGCAGTCGGCGTCGCAGTCGAGGCGGATCTCCCGCAGCGTCTGCAGATGCCCGGAACTCTCCCCCTTCATCCAGAGCTTCCCCCGGGAGCGGGAGTAGTAGTGAACCTTCCCCGTCTCCAGGGTGCGCTCCACCGCCTCGGCGTTCATGAAGGCCATCATCAGCACCTCGCCGCTCGCCGCGTCCCGGGCGATGGCGGGGATCAGGCCGTCCTTGTCGAATTTGAGCTTCTGGATCAGTGACATGACAACTCCGGGAAAAAGGACCAAGGATAAAGGTCAAAGAAGGTCAAGATGTTTTCCTTTTCCCTTTTTCCTTTCACCTGTTCTCTTTAAAGCCTCACCGGCACCCCGTGGCTCCGCAGATACTCCTTGCACTCCCCGATGGTGTGCTGGCGGAAATGGAAGATGCTCGCCGCCAGGGCGGCGCTCGCCCCCCCTTCCACCAGCCCCTCGCGGATATGCTCGAGGTTTCCCACCCCGCCGGAGGCGATGACGGGGATCGCCACCCGGTCGGCGACGGCCCGGGTCAGCGGGATGTCGTAGCCGTCCTTGGTGCCGTCCTTGTCCATGGAGGTGAGCAGGATCTCCCCCGCCCCGAAGGACTCCATGCGGGCCGCCCACTCCAGGGCGTCGATCCCCGTGGGGTTTCGCCCCCCGTGGGTATAGACTTCCCAGGCCGCCGGATCGGCGCCGGGGACCCGGCGGGCGTCGATGGCCACCACGATGCACTGGCTGCCGAAGCGCTCCGCCGCCTCCCGCACGAACTCGGGGCGGTGCACGGCGGCGGTGTTGATGGAGACCTTGTCGGCGCCGGCGTTGAGCAGGTTGCGGATGTCGGCGATCTCCCGCACCCCGCCCCCCACGGTGAGGGGCATGAAGACCCTCTCGGCGGTGCGGGCGACGACGTCGAGGATGATTCCCCGCTTCTCGTGGGAGGCGGTGATGTCGAGGAAGGTGAGTTCGTCGGCCCCCTGGGCGTCGTAGGCCTCGGCCGCCTCCACCGGGTCGCCGGCGTCGCGCAGCTCCACGAACTGGACCCCCTTGACCACGCGGCCGTCCTTGACGTCGAGGCAGGGGATGATGCGCTTGGTCAGCATGGAAATCCTTTTCATCTCCTCAACGCAACGGCGCAAAGGGTCAAATCAAGGCGCGAAGACAATCCTTGAACTCTCATCCGAGCAATCGATCGACTGCTGTGCGTCTTGCCCCTCACCTTGGCGTCTTTGCGTTAAGGCTTCCGTCTTCCCTTGGTCAGTTCCACCGCCTCGCGCAGGTCGAGAGCGCCGGTGTAGATGGCCTTGCCGGTGATCACCCCGACCACCCCGGAGGATTCGACGGCCAGCAGATTCTCGATGTCCTTGAGGCTCGACACCCCTCCGGAGGCGATGACGGGGATGCGGATCGATTCGGCCAGCTGCCGGGTCGCCTCTATGTTGGGCCCCTGCATCATGCCGTCCCGGGCGATGTCGGTGTAGATGATCGCCTCGACGCCGAACCCTTCCATCTCCCGGGCCATCTCCGTCGCCCTCTTCTCGGTGACGTCGGCCCACCCCCGCACGGCCACAAGCCCC
>JBFHXN010000662.1:0-1581 GCA_041598955.1 Desulfuromonadales bacterium
CAGGTCTTCTTCGGAAGCGGCGTCAACAACTTCGGCGTGCGGGAGCTCCTCGACGCCTTCGTCGAGCTCGCCCCGGCCCCGGGACCCCGGGCGACCATGACCCGGGAGGTCGACCCCCGGGAGGAGGCCTTCTCCGGCTTCGTCTTCAAGATCCAGGCGAACATGGACCCCATGCACCGCGACCGCATCGCCTTTCTGCGGATCTGCTCGGGGAAGTTCACCCGCGGCATGAAGGTGCGCCACCATCGCCTCGGCAAGGAGGTCGCCCTCTCCAACGCCACCATCTTCATGGCCCAGGACCGGGCCAACGTCGAGGAGGCCTGGCCCGGCGACATCATCGGCATCCATAACCACGGCACCATCAAGATCGGTGACACCTTCAGCGACAAGGAACCCCTCAAGTTCACCGGCATCCCCAACTTCGCCCCCGAGCATTTCCGCCGGGTGCGCCTGAAGAACCCCCTCAAGGCCAAGCAGCTCGACAAGGGGCTCACCCAGCTCTCCGAGGAAGGGGCGGCCCAAATCTTCCGCCCCTTGATGGGGAGCGACTACATCCTGGGAGCGGTGGGAGTGCTGCAGTTCGACGTGACCATGGCCCGGCTCAAGAACGAGTACGGGGTGGACGCCGTCTATGAGGGGATCGACTACGCCGCCGCCCGCTGGATCAGCTGCGACGACAAGAAAAAGCTCGCCGAGTTCGAGAAGAAGAACCAGGGCAGCCTCGCCTACGACGCCGAGGGGAACCTCACCTACCTCGCCTCTTCCGAGTGGCGCCTTGGACACGTGGCCGAGCAGTGGCCGGGGGTTGTTTTCCACAAGACCCGGGAGCACAACTGAGGCAGGCCGGGCTCCTTGACTCTCCCCCTCGCTGCTGTAGTCTCTTGAGCATCCCCTAGCTTCCGGAGGAGGCTCATGAACTGGCCCCATGCCCATCTCATCGTCAACCACCTGCCGGTTGTCGGATTCCTCTTCGCCACCTTCTATCTCGCCTACGCCCTCAATCGCAGGGAGCCGCTCCTGCTTCGCACCGCCCTGCTCATCGGGTTGCTGGTCGCCCTCAGCGCTTCCCTCGCCGCCATCACGGGCCACCAGGCCGAGGAGGTCCTGGAGCATCTGCCGGGGTTCAGCGAGCCGCTGGTCGAAGCCCACGAGGAGGCGGCCACCCTCGCCCTGGTCATCGCCGGCCTCTTCGGCGTGGCGGCCCTTGGAGGCTCGATTTTCCAGCGCACCGCCGGTCGCCTCCCCCGGGGATTTCCCACCCTGGTCCTCCTGCTCTCCCTGGCCGCGACCCTGCTGATGGGGTGGACGGCCAATCGCGGTGGCCAGATCAGCCATCCCGAGGTGCGGGGAGAGCTCCCCCTTCCGTCCCCTGAAACTGAATAGCCCGCAGTGCCTTCCTACCATCCCGTCACCTTCACGGTTCTGCTCGACAACCATTCGGACCTCCCCGGCCTGAACTGCAGCCACGCCCTGAGTCAGTTACTGGAGGCCGGAGGCCGGCGTCTGCTCATCGACACCGGCAGCGACGGCGGTTTTCTCGAGAACGCCGATCGACTGGGCGTTCCGGTGCGCCAGGCCGAC
>JBFHXN010000663.1:0-1565 GCA_041598955.1 Desulfuromonadales bacterium
AGCCCCAGAAGACCCGTTTCGTCTCCCTCTCCGAGGCCTACCACGGGGAGACCGTCGGCGCCCTCTCCGTGGGGGGCATCGATTTCTACCGCCAGGTCTACCGTCCCATCCTCTTCGACGGCTTCCAGGTCGAGGGGCCCGACTGCTTCCGCTGCCCCTACGGAGAGAGCCGGGAGAGCTGCGACGTCCCCTGCTTCGCCCCCATGGAGGAGTTGGTGAGCCGGGAGCATGGCCGGATCGCAGGGGTCATCCTCGAGCCCCTGATCCAGGGGGCGGCCGGGATGCGCATCTACCCTCCGGCCTACCTCACCCGCCTGCGGGAGCTCTGCGACCGCTACCGCATCCATTACATCGCCGACGAGATCGCCGTCGGCTTCGGGCGCACGGGAAAGATGTTCGCCAACGAGCACGCCGGGGTCGCCCCCGACCTGCTCTGCCTCTCCAAGGGGATCACCGGGGGAACCCTCCCCTTCGCCGCCGTCCTGGCCACCGACGGGATTTACGAGGCCTTCTACGACGACTACGCCACCCTGAAGGCCTTTCTCCACTCCCATTCCTACTCGGGCAATCCCCTGGGGTGCGCGGTGGCGGTGGAAGTGCTCAACATCTTCGAGCAGGAGAAGATCCTCGAGGCCCTTCCGCCGAAGATGGCCCTTCTGGAGGCCTGGCGGGAGCGATTCGAGGCCCTGCCCCGGGTCGGGGAGTTCCGGCGCTGCGGGATGGTGGCCGCCGTGGAGATGGTGCAGGAGAAGTCGAGCCGGACCCCCTACCCCTGGCAGGAGCGGCGCGGCTACCAGGTCTACCAGCGAGCCCTGGCCAAAGGGGCCCTGCTGCGCCCCCTGGGAAACGTCATCTATTTCATGCCCCCCCTGACCATCACCGGGGCGGAGCTGGAGGAGCTCCTCGCCATCGCCCTGGAAGCGATCGCCGAGGTGACCGGCCGCTGACTCCCCCCGATTCATGGTGAATCCAGGTCCCGGAACGACAAAACGGCAGCCCTTCGGCTGCCGTTTTTAATTGTTGGCAAACAGATTCTCGAGGCTTTCACTGTCGCCAGGGCCCCTTATGACGAGTCCGGTCTTATTTCCCTTGGGCGACAGAGGGGCGCCCCCGCATGAACTCGGCGGCCTCCTCGGGAGGCAGGGGAACGCTGAAGAGGTAGCCCTGGACTTCCTGGCAATCCTGCGTCCTCAAAAAGGCCATCTGGTCTTCCCGCTCGACCCCTTCGGCGATCACCTGAAGGTTGAGGCTCTTCCCCATGGCGATGATGGCCGAGGCGATGGCGGCGTCGGTGGGGTTGCTGGCCACGTCGCGGACGAAGGACTTGTCGATCTTGAGGGTATCGACGCCGAAGCGCTTCAGGTGGGAGAGGGAGGAGTAGCCCGTTCCGAAGTCGTCGATGGCGAGCCTCACCCCGAGGGCCCGCAGCTCCTTGAGGACCCGGTCGGCAAAATCGGGATTTTGCATGATCACCGTCTCGGTGACCTCCAGCTCCAGGCATCCCGGCCCCAGACCCGACTCTTCGAGGGCCTGGGAGACGATCTCCACCAGGTTGCTCTGCTGCA
>JBFHXN010000664.1:0-1548 GCA_041598955.1 Desulfuromonadales bacterium
CCTGGCAGGGGGAAAAGGAGCTCTGCAGCTTGGAGAGGTCCCGTCCGCTCTGGAGAACCCGCACGTTCTTGTCCCAGAGCTCTCGCAGGGAGCGCAGGTTGCCCTGGCCCCGGGTGAATCGGAGGCCCACACGGGCGTCGATCCTCTTGCCGGGCCGGGGCTGGAAGGCCTGAAGGTCGATGCCCAGGGCGACCCGGATGCGATGCTCGTCAAGGCTCTCCCGGAAACTGCCGCTGAGGCGCATCCCCATCCCCATGGCCACGGCCCGCAACTCGAAGGGCATCCCCGGGGCGAAGGGATAGTCTTCCCCCTCCTTGATCCGGTAGGGAAGGGAGAGGTCGAAGTAGTCCGGCCCGATCTCCTCCAGCACGACATTGAGGGCCTCGAAGCTTCCCCCCCCGGGGGCTTCGGCGTCGAGGCGCCGCAGCTGGATTTTCTGGCCGGCCTTGAAGTAGAGGCTGTATTTCATCGCCTTGTCCTCGCTGCCTGCCTACATCTGGTGGCAGGTGTCGCAGTTGTCCTTGACCGTGAAGGCGCTCCCCCCGTCGTGGCAGGCTCCGCAGGAGCTTCCCTTCTCCATCCGCCCCATGGTGACGCGCTTGTTGCCCGGCCCCGGCACGAAGAGGTGCGGGTGGCAGTCGGAGCAGCCGAACATGCCGGTGTGCACGTCGTGGCTGAAAAGGACGTCGCCGGCGTCGGGGACCTTGAAGGTGACGTCGCGGGTGGGGTGACAGGAGGAGCAGTCCTCCTTGACCCCGAAGGCCCTGGTGCCGTTGTGGCAGGCGCCGCAGGACTTCCCCTTCTCCATGTCGGCCATGGTGAAGGTGGGATTCTTCTCGGCCACGATGTGGAAGATCGAGTTGTGGCAGGAAGGGCAGTTCTTTCCCACGGCTTCCAGGTGGTTGTAGTGACTGAACTCGACCTTGCCTGCCGCCTTGGTCTCGTAGATCACCTTGTCCTGAATCCAGCGGGCCTGAAGGGTGGCCGGAAGGGCGGCGAGGAGCAGGGCGACGGCAAACCACCTGAGTTTCATGGAAGACCTCCTTAGAGAATTTCAACTCGGTATTATGGCAGAAACGGCTCTAGGGGAAAACCCCAAATCTCCCCTTCGCCCACCCCTCAGGGCTCCTTGGGCTTGCTGCTGCTCGCGAGGGCCATTTGCCCGGCCAGGTCGTCGATGAACTGCCGGGCGACCCTCCCGGAGCGGGCGCCCCGATCAAGGGCCCATTGAAGGGCTTCCCGCTCGAGCCGCTTCGTCGTGAGCCTCAGCTTCCTGCGCCGGGCCAGGTGGCGGACGATGGCGAGGTAGAGCTCCTGGTCGACGGGGTAGAAGCCAAGGGCGAGGCCGAAGCGGTCGGAAAGGGAGAGTTTTTCCGAGATCGCCTCCTCGGGGTGGATTTCGCCGCCTCCGGTATTCTCTTCCATCCTCTCGGGCAACAGGTGCCTGCGGTTGCTGGTGGCGTAGACCCGCACGTTCTCCGGGCGGGCTTCCACGCCCCCCTCGAGCAGCGCCTTGAGCTCCCGGTAGCCGATCTCCGACTCGTCGAA
>JBFHXN010000665.1:0-1535 GCA_041598955.1 Desulfuromonadales bacterium
CCGGGAGAGCAGACGGCGCATCCCCTCCTCATCGTCGACGATCAGTATCCGTTCACCGGCCATAAATGCTCGATCTCATTTCCCGCTCACTCTAAATAGCGGAGGTCTACCTGATAAAAAAGTCCTGGCCCAACCAAAGCAGAAATTAACGCGGAGACGCGGAGGCGCCGAGGGATTCAGGGTCGTTACGTCATCCTCGGATCGATTTTCTCAGCGCTCTCTGGGCCTTGTGCGTTGACAACCTTGATTTTAAAGTTCCGAAGAAAACCGCAAAGAGTCCTTATCCCGTCGCTCAAGGCCCACTCAGGACTTGCGCACGAAATAGACCTTGTTCTTCCCCAGCCTCTTGGCCCCGTAGAGCAGATCGTCGACCACCTTCAGGAGAAACTCCATCTTCTTGCCGTCCCGGGGATAGGAGGCGACCCCGATGGAGACGGTGATCCCCGTCTCGACCTCGGCCCCCAGGCCCCGGATCCCCTCCTCGGCCACCATCCTGCGCACCCTTTCGGCCGCCACCACCGCTTCGTCCTGATCGGTCTCGGGGAGAATGACCAGAAACTCCTCCCCCCCGTAGCGGCAGATCATGTCGACCTCCCGCAGGCAGTGGCGCATCAGCTCCGCCACGGTGACCAGGACCTTGTCGCCGACGGCGTGGCCGTAGAGGTCGTTGAACCGCTTGAAGTTGTCGACATCGACCATCATCAGGGAGAGGGGGGTTTGAAAGCGCTCGGCGCGGGACATCTCCCGATGGAAGAGCTCCTTGAAGTGGCGTCGGTTGAAGAGCCCGGTGAGCCCGTCGGTGCAGGCCATCTGCCGGGTACGCTGGTGGAGCCGGGCGTTGTCGATGCACATGGCGGCAAAGGAGCCGAGGATCCGCAGCAGGTTCAGCCGCTCGGGGTGAAAGGCCCGGGGGATGAAATCGTCGAGGTAGAGGATGCCGACGATCTTCTCCTGCACCTTCAGGGGAACGGCGATCAGGGATCGAATCCCCTCCTGCAGGGCGAGGGGGTTGTTGAAGAAGGGGGCGTCCTGGGTGTCCTGCACCACGACGAGCTCCCCCTCCTCGAGGATGCGGTGGGTGAGGCCGCCGGGCTTGACCAGCCAGCGGCTCTTCTCCACCAGGGCCTCGGAGAGCCCGACGTGCACCGCCAGTGAGACCTGGCTCGACTCCTCTTCGTAGAGGGCGACGCTGCCGGCCGGCACCGAGACGATGTCCATGGCGCTCTTCAGGATGATCTCGAGCACAGGCTCGAGCTCCAGGGTGGAGACCGCCGCCTGCGCTACGCCGAGAATCTCCCGGAGCCCCTCGACCTCTCTCTGCAGCTGCTCCCGCTGCTCGTTTTCCGGTTCCATCGTAACTTCGCTCACCCTCATCCGGGCCGCAGGCCCATGGAATCAATCAAAGTTTTTTATTAAAGCACCCCGCCCCCGCCTTGTAAAGGATTTCAACGAAAGGGCTCCGGGGCTTCCGCCTCATTCCGGGGACTTGAGTTTCCACCCGTCCCGCCGGGCGATTCACCCCTTGACACCCCCCA
>JBFHXN010000666.1:0-1527 GCA_041598955.1 Desulfuromonadales bacterium
AAGCTCACACCCGGCGAGGGGAGAGGGCCGCCGGCGCTTCGCCGCCAGGGCGAGGGTCTGCAGCCGGGCCAGGGGCCTGTAGAGGGGGAAGTGCCGCCGGGGCCGGCGCACCAGGACCCCTTCGGCTTCCCGGTTCCCCTCGATGAGGGTGGTCAGGTAGAAGGGGGCCCGGCCGTCGTCGTGCAGTGCGCGCAGGGCGCGAAAGCCCGCCGAGAGGAGCCAGCGGCTGCGGAAGGAGCGGTCGACCCGCAGTTGGCCGAGGTAGCCGACGGACTGGCTGCGGCCGTTGACAAAGAGAGGTCGCGCCGCCCGGCAGGCGATCCCGGCGAGCCGGCCGCTGGGGCGATGGCGGACGAGGAGGGTCTGGCAGAAGTCCCCCAGGGGCCCGCAGCCGAGAAAGTAGTCGGGCTCCCGCAGGTAGCCGAGGGAGATCGACCCGGGGACGGGGTTTTCGGCAAGGAGCCTGCGGATTTCCGGGTCATCCTTCGCCTCGGCCAGCTCCAGGGCGAACTCGCTCCCCTCCCCCCCCCTCACCGGCTTATTCCTCCCCACCGTCGACGGTGAGCAGGGGCCCCCGGAAGGAGCCGTCCCCCAGGGGGAGGTCGGCCCGCTGAAGGACCTCCCGGCGCATCAGGGCGTTGATGGCCAGAAAGTTCAGCCCCATGAAGGGGGTACGGCTGTTGACCTGGAAATCGAGGCCCCGCCGCAGGATGGAGGGCCAGCCGAAGAAACGGCGGCGGGCCCGGATGCAGGCATCCCGCACCGCCTCGGCGCTCATGCCGGCCGGGGCGAAGGGGAGCATGCCGTAGCGGTAGTCGGGATCGAGCCACCAGCGCTTGAAGAGGAGCCGCCCCTCCCCCTCCAGCCTCTCGTAGAGGGGAGTGCCGGGGAAGGGGGTGAGGTGGTTGAAGGCCGCGAGATAAAAACGCTGCTTCCGGGCGAAGGAGAGGGCCCCCTCGAAGGACTCGGGACGGTCGGCGTCGTAGCCGAAGACGAAGGTGCCGTAGAGGCGGATGCCGGCGGCGCGGAAGGTCTTCAGCGCCTCGGCGTACCCCCGGCCGTCCCCCGCGGCCCCCTTGGTCATCTGCCGCAGGTTCTCCGGGTCGAGGGATTCGAGGCCGACCAGCAGCCCCTGGCAGCCGCTGCGCACCAGAAGCCGCAGCAGCTCGGGGTCGCCGGCCGCCTCGATGCCGGCCTGACCCACCCAGCGGATCCCCAGGGGGAGCAGGGCCTCGCAGAGCTCCCGGGTCCTCCGGGGATCCCCCGTGATGTTGTCGTCGACGAAGAACCAGAGCGGCCTGGACTGGCCGCGGATCTCCTCGGCGACCTCCGCCGGGGGACGCCAGGTCTGGGAGCGCTCGAAGAAGGTCTGGATGGAACAGAACTCGCAGCTCGCCCGGCAGCCGCGGCTCGCCTCGATGAGCCCGACGGGGAGATAGCGCTTTCCGGCGAAGAGGGAGCGATCGGGGCGCACCCCTTCCAGGGAGGGGCGCCCACCCCCCCGGTAGAGGGCCTCCATCCACCCCC
>JBFHXN010000667.1:0-1520 GCA_041598955.1 Desulfuromonadales bacterium
ACCCTCGTCCAGGTGCAGTTCGGCACCGACACCCGGGCGGCCGAGATCAAGGAGGGGCTCGCATCCCTCAATCTCGGCGACCTGGTGGTGCAGACCTTCGGCGACCAGGAGAACGAGTTTCTCATCCGGGTCCCCGACACGGGGCAGGAGCTCAAGGATCTCTCCAGGGGGATCGCGGGGGCGCTCGAGGCAAGGTACGGCGAAGGAAAGGTCGACGTGCGGCGGGTGGAGATGGTCGGGCCCCAGGTCGGCAAGGATCTGCGGGAGAAGGGCCTTCTGGCCATCCTCTACGCCATGATCGGCACCCTTCTCTACATCACCTGGCGCTTCGAGTTCCGCTTCGCCGTCGGGGCCATCCTCGCCCTGGTTCACGACGTCGCGGTCACCCTGGGGGCCTTCTCCCTCTTCAACAAGGAGATCGACCTCCCGATCATCGCCGCCTTCCTGGCCATCATCGGCTACTCCCTCAACGACACCATCATCATCTTCGACCGCATCCGGGAGAATACCGGCAAGGACCCCAAGGAGACCTTCTCCCAGCTCGTCAACCGCAGCGTCAACGAGACCCTCTCCCGGACCTTCCTCACCTCCGGCACCACGCTGCTCGTGGTCCTCGCCCTCTTTTTCCTCGGCGGCGGGGTGATTCACAACTTCGCCTTCGCCCTGATCGTCGGGATCGTCGCCGGAACCTACTCGACCATCTTCGTCGCCAGCGCCTTCGTCATCTTCTGGGATAAACTGCGGGCGGGCAAAGCCGCCAAGGCCGCCTGACGGGAGGAGACCATGGAGAAAAAGAACGAGACCCTGCTCATCATCGCCGTCACCCTGGTGGCCGGCATCCTGATCGGCGTGCTCGGGGCGCACCTCTTCAGCGCCCCCGGCGGTCCCGTGACCCGGGCCCCCCAGGGGGCGCCCCCCGCCGACGTCAACCTGCTCCAGAAGATCCAGATGCTGGAGGGGGTGGTCAAGGGGGATCCGGCCAACCGCAACGCCTGGGTTCAGCTCGGGCACGCCTACTACGACACCGACCAGCCGGTCAAGTCCGTGCAGGCCTACGACAAGGCCCTCGCCCTCGACCCCAACGACCCCGACGTGCTGACCGACCAGGGGGTCATGCTGCTGGAGAAGCTCCAGCAGTTCGAAGCGGCCCTGGAGAACTTCAAGAAAGCCCAGAAGCTCAACCCCCAGCATGCCCAGAGCCTCTTCAACCAGGGGATCGCCTACCAGTTCTTCCTCAAGGATCTGCCCAAGGCCCAGAAGGTCTGGGAGGAATACCTGGTGAAGTTCCCCAACCTGCCCAACGCCCAGAACGCCAGGTCGAACCTGGAGTTCATCAAGTCCCACCCCCCCATCCCCGGGGGGAACTAGCAAACGGACGGGCCGGGGTCATCCCCGGCCCGTTTTTTTTTAACGCAGGACTTAGCCACGTAGGGTGGGAAAAGCGAAGCGTTCCCACCGGATCGGTGGAAACGGCCTTACCGGCCTTATTCCACCCTACACGGTGCCGTCGTCGGGAGAGG
>JBFHXN010000668.1:0-1519 GCA_041598955.1 Desulfuromonadales bacterium
CTCTTCCGGAACCGGCCCCTCAGCCCCGGTCGACGGCCAGTTCGTCTACTACGAGGCGTCGGTGGGAGCCTCCAGCGACCGTTACCTGGTCAACAGCACCCTGTATAATGCGGCGGAAAACCAGCTCGCGGTCGAATTTCGTTACAACATGAACGGCGCCAACGTCGGCACCCTCGCTCTGCAGGCGAAAAACCCCAACTACAACGGCGGAGCCTGGACCACCGAGTGGACCCTGTCGGGCAACCAGAACAATATCTGGAGAAGCGCCACGATCGACCTTCACGGCGGCACGGGGCTCTCGACCACGGCCTACCTGGCCGGCGATACCCAGCTGCGCTTCAAATTCACCTACGGCGGCGGCCCGTTGGGCGACATCGCCCTCGACTCGGTTAACATCCTCGGACCGCGCGGCGTCAACCCGACCCCGCTCTTTGACGGCACCGGCGTTCAGGCGCAGACGGCAAGCACCGCCGGCTGGCCCGAAGGGGCGATCCGCATCGACGTCACCGGCGCTAACAATTGCGGCGGCCCGCTCAGCGACATCGGCTACGGCAGCTTTATCGCCGACTACGAAAAACCGGTGGTGACCTCTTTTGCCATGCCGGCATCCTCCCTGTCGCCGGTGTCGATCTACAGCTTCACGGCACAAGACTACCCCGCCGCCCCTGCTGAAAACAGCGGCGTGGCCGGCTACATGGTCACCGAATCGGCCACGCCCCCCCTGGCCGGCGATGCCGACTGGAAATCGGCGGCGCCGGTGAAGATCTCCTCCACCCCCGGCGCCAAGACCTTCTACGCCTGGGCCAAGGACGGCGCCGGCAACGTCTCAGACGCTTTCGCCCCCCAGGCGGTGACGGTCAACCCCGACGTCGATGCGCCGGTGGTGAACTCCTTCGTCCTGCCCGCCAGCAGCTTCTCGCCGATCGCGATCAGCAGCCTCGCCGTCAGTGACAACAGCGGCACGGTCGCCGGCTACATGATCACCGAGCAGGGGGATGCCGTCCCCAGCGGTGCGGGCGACCCCCGCTGGAGTCCCACCGCGCCTGAATCCATAACGACGGGCAACACCGGCAGCCGCGACTTCTACGCCTGGGCCATCGACGCCTCCGGCAATATCTCCGCCAGTCTCATGGCGACCGTCAACGTCAAGGAAGATACGGTCGCCCCGGCGGTCAGCTTCGTGCTGCCGGCGACCCACGACGCCCTCACCGTGCCGGTGTCGATCTTCTCCGCCACCGACGTCGTCCCCGATGCCGCCAGCAACACCGGCGTGGCAGGCTACCTGATCACCACCACCTCGACCCCGCCGCTCGCCTCCGATCCGGGCTGGACCGGTGCGCCGCTGCTGCAGGTGGTGGTGGTCGGCGAAGGGGCGACCACCTTCTGGGGCTGGGCCAAGGACGGCGCCGGCAACGTCTCGTCCGCCGTAAGCGACTCGGTCACCGTGACCCTGCCGGCGACCTGCGACTTCAATATCGATCCGAACGGCACCCTGATCCAGACTGAGAACTGGGCCGCC
>JBFHXN010000669.1:0-1516 GCA_041598955.1 Desulfuromonadales bacterium
CGCAGCCGCCGGGCGATCTCCTCGCGCTCCTTGGCCGGCTCGATCTTGTCGACCCCGGCGAAGTATTTCTCGTAGCGGGTGATCAGCTCCCGCAGCCCCTGGTCGATCCGGTCGAGCTCACGGGTGAGGGTGTCACGGTCCTCCATAGGCCTCCTCCTGTCAGCCATCGACTATACAAAATGTATTCCGGCCTTGCCAAGGGAAATCGGGCCCCGGCCCGCGGCTCCGTGCCTTGACTCCCCGGGCCGAATCCGGGATAATGTGGCGGTTTTTTACCTAGAACAACCCTTCGAGAGAGACGCCGATGAAGAGCCAACGACTGGCCACCGTGATCCTCGCCGCAGGAAAAGGGACCCGGATGAAATCGGGCCTGGCCAAGGTCCTGCACGAGGTCGCCGGGTTGCCGATGGTCCTTTATCCCCTGCGGGCCGCCCGCGCCCTGGGCTGCGATCCCGCCGCGGTGGTGGTCGGCTACCAGGGGGCCGAGGTGCGCGAGGCCCTCGCCGGCGAAGGGGCCTCCTTCGCCGAGCAGGCAGAGCAGCTCGGCACGGGGCACGCCCTGCTCTGCGCCGAGCCCGCCCTTCAGGGATTCTCAGGAACCATCCTGCTGCTCTGCGGCGACGTCCCCCTGGTGCGCCGGGAGACCCTCGAGCGGCTCCTCGGCTTCCACCGGCAGGAGCAGGCCGCCGTCACCGTCCTCACCGCCACCCTCCCCGACCCCCACGGCTATGGCCGCATCGTGCGCGAGGGGGAGGAGGTGCTGCGGATCGTCGAGGAGAAGGACGCCGGTGCCAAGGAGAAAACGATCCGGGAGATCAACACCGGCATCTACGCCTTCGAGGCCCCCTTCGTCTTCTCCGCCCTCAAGGGGGTGGGGCGCGACAACGCCCAGGGGGAGTACTACCTCACCGACGTGGTGGCCGCGGCCCGGGCCGAGGGGCGCCGGGTGCGGGCCCTCGGCGTGGCCGAGGCGGTGGAGACCATGGGGATCAACGACCGGGTCCAGCTCGCCGAGGCCGGCGCCGTCATGCGCCGCCGCATCAACGAGACCCTCATGCGCGAAGGGGTGACCCTGGTCGACCCGCATACGACCTACATCGAGGCCTCCGTGACCGTCGGCCCCGACACGGTGATCGAGCCCGGGGCGCACCTGAGGGGGAGCACCCGCGTCGGCCGAGGGTGCCGCATCGAGCCCGGGGCCCTGATCATCGACTGCGACATCGCCGACGGGGTTCACATCAAGGCGGGCTCGGTCCTGGAGGGCTCCCGGGTGGGCGCCGGCTCCACCATCGGCCCCATGGCCCACCTGCGCCCCGGCACCGAGCTGGCCGGCGGCAACAAGATCGGCAACTTCGTCGAGACCAAAAAGGCCCGCTTCGGCCTCAAGAGCCAGGCGAGCCACCTCACCTACATCGGCGACGCCGAGGTGGGGGAGCGGGTCAACTTCGGCTGCGGCACCATCACCTGCAACTACGACGGGGTCAACAAGTACCAGACCACCATCGAGGATGACGTC
>JBFHXN010000670.1:0-1503 GCA_041598955.1 Desulfuromonadales bacterium
CGGGAGATCGCCGCCCTCTGCGCACGCCTGGGCGCTCCTGTCTCCGTGGGGAGCGACGCCCACATCGCCCAGGGGGTGGGGGAGTTCCAGGATTCCCTCGCGGCCCTGGCCGAAGCAGGGGTCGCCTGGGAGCAGATCGTCAACCGCACCCTGGAATCGACTCTCGCCTTTCTCGGCCTCCCCGACTGACCGGTCCTTTCGGCCCCCTCCCCCCTTCCGAAAACGGTTTTCAAAAACCCGGCGATCTGGTACGATGCCTGCGTTCCGGGCTCTCCTTCGCCCTCTCTTTTTCTCCCCCCGCGGGGGAGGCCGCACGACACCAATTCAACCGGATGGAGGACGTCATGGAGGACAAGCTTTTCAAGGGAGCCCTTCAGTTCAAGCAGGAAGACTTCGAAAGCCACCGGAACCTCTTCAGTGAGCTCGGGCGATCCCAGAAACCCCACACCCTCTTCGTCGGGTGCTCCGACTCCCGGGTGGTCCCCAACATGATCACCAAGACGGGGCCCGGCGAACTCTTCATGATCCGCAACATCGCCAACATCGTCCCCCCCTACCGGGTCAGCACCGAGTACGCCGCCACCACCTCCGCCATCGAATACGCGGTGCAGGTTCTCAACGTGGAGAGCATCGTGGTCTGCGGCCACTCCAACTGCGGCGGCTGCGCAGCCCTCCACACCCCGGCCGAACAACTCGCCCACATCCCCAACGTGGCCAAGTGGCTGGAGATTTCCAAATCGGTCAAGGCCGAGGTCGACCTGCTAGCCCCCATCGGCTCCCCCAAGGGAACCCCCGAGGAGCGCGAGTGGCTCACGGAGCAGGTGAACATCGTCGCCCAGCTGCGGCACCTGGTCACCTACCCCTACGTCCGAGAGAGATTCGAGAAGGGGACCCTCAAGCTCTACGGCTGGTACTACCTGATCGAGACGGGGGAGATCTACAATTACAACACGGAGACCAACAGCTTCGAGCCGTTGAGCTGAGAAGGCACAGGCAGAACGAATAATCGAAGGAAGGGCATTCCGAAGCGCCCGGGGATTTTCCCCGGGCGTTTTTTGTTGATTGGTGCGGCTCAGTCGACATTGCCCTATTCCACCTGCCGCTGACACAAAAAAATTGCCCGGCCGTTTGCACGGCCGGGCATATGACATTTGGGTAAGACTCGATGATTTCCTTTAGAACTTGTACCCTACGCCGACGGAGCCGCTGTAGGCGGTGCCGTCCTGATCGCCGTAGACATAGGGGTCTTCGTCGATAAACCACTGGACGCCTGCATTGGCGGCCAGATAGAGAGCGGTGGTGAACTGGTATTTCCCGCCCAGGTTGACCTCGGCCTGCTGGTACTCCAGCCGGGAGTAACCAGCGACTCTGGTCGTGTCGAAGGAATAGAGAGTGAAGACAGCCGGATCGTCGATAATCGAAGGAGCCGTCAGGGTGAACTTCTGCCACTCCGCCTGAGCATCGCTCAGGGTGGCGCTGGCATTCAGGTTAAGTTTTTCGGTA